>LKUH01000331.1 GCA_001412425.1 Candidatus Cloacimonas sp. SDB | reverse complement strand
GAGGTTTCCAAGCTGGGGCTTGGAAACCAGGATTGATGGTGGGGCTTGGAAACCAGGATTGATGGTGGAGTTGGAAACCTGACTTTTGGGCAATTAAACATTCGACAGGTCAAAATTCGCTTCCATCCGGCAACATATTATCCGGATGATAGATACCAGCTTCTTCTTTTTGGTAGCGCACACATTTTTCCCAATCTCTAAAACAATATTTTTCCACCCAGATTGGATTAATTATTCCTTGCTCGGTAAAGAACTTGATCGGACAAACCTGATACCATTTACATTTTTCTTTTTGCATTTAAAATACCTGCTTAATCTATCGAATATATATTGATCTTCTTGTTCAGAATTTCAATGTTTTTTCATCATTTTTTTCAATTCATGGTAATTTTCTATATTTTCGGGCAGAAATTCTTCATGGTAGATCAAAGAAGTGGGATGAGAGAGAGGAAATATGATCCGATTTTGTACGTGATAAACTTTCCCGATCAGCTGAGGATATTCTTTTTTGGTAAACTCTTTTAAACCATATTCTGCAAACAAGTATTTAGTAGAATAATAGCCCAGAGGAACAATTATTTTGGGATCTACCTGCTGAATTTCTTTTTCGAGATAGCGGGAGCAGGCAATGATTTCTCTCTGCTTGGGTCTTCTGTTCTTAGGGAGGTGACACTTAATTAAGTTTGTCAGGTAAATTTCTTTTCTGGAAATATCTGAAACATATAATAAATGATCCAGTATTTTTCCGGAAGGACCTATGAACATTTTGTTTTCCTGATCCTCCTGTTCTCCGGGTGCTTGAGCGATTAACATTATTTCTGCATCAGGATCACCTTCTCCCTCAAGAACATGTGTTCTGGTTTTATAAAGTTCGCAAAGCTGGCAATTCTTCAGACCTTCAATTTCCATAATTAGCTCATTTTATAACAAAAATTTTAGCTTCCTGATCTAAATATTCCTTTACTTCAAAACGTTCTAAAACTAATTCATTAGAATTCAATTACAGTTCCCACTCCACCTTTGATAAATTTTCCCGGATATAATTGTCGAATCTTATCAATGTATTTTGTGCAATGTGTCGGGCACACTTTTTCGATATTCTCAAGGACATTGAATTCACTGAATCCATGTAATCCACCCACAATGGCATAAACTTTTCCAAAACTGGTGAGAGAATCTGCAATCCTGCCAAATTCTTCCAGTGATCGAATAATATTAGCGATTCCCGGGTGACCACAGCCAATAATGATTACCAGTCCTTTGTCTGTTCTAATGGCTAATGACTGTTCCCTTTTTCCCAGCTCTCCAGTGGTGAAAATATTTTCGTATATTTGCGTCGGTTCATTATAATATTTTACTTCATTAGCATATTTTATACCCCTGAAAGACACAGGATTGTGAATTACTGCTCTTTGATTCAGATTCAGAATATTAGATAAACCTCCAATATGATCAAAATCCGGATGGGAAATAAAAATATCATCATAATCTCTGGGATCTATATTCAAATTGTTCAAGTTTTCCAATAATATTCTTCCATTACCGCCAGTATCAAATAAGATCTTTCTGCCATTATTCTCTATGGAACAGGAAAATCCCCAGTCTGCTATTAAAAGATCGTTTTCTGAAACATTATCATAGTTTATGGTAATCTTCATTCAGCCGCTCCTTTACTGAAAACTGCAGGAAAATAAAAAAATAATGCAATAATACTTAATAATTTCTCAAAACTGAGAACTTTGAATTTGAGAAACTGAATCTCAGCCTTCCAGAATATTATTCGACCAAATTATAATCCTGCCTCAAGGAAAAAAATCTTACTTTGCTCTATTATCAAGCAATTCTTCCCGTATCATTGTATTACCGCAATCAGGACATTTAAGATCAGTACAGGGAATGCCTTGCTTATGTGGAACTTTTCTTCCACATTTAGCACAGATACAATTTCCTCCGACACTGTATCCGCCACCACTGTTGCGGTCTCTACCACCTCCGCGTCCAAGTCCGCGTCCAGAACCTGCATTTCTATCGTTCATTTTTCACCCTCCTTGCAAATTTTTATTTTGGTTTTTTAAATATTTTAAAATATAATTACATTTATTTTATACAATCTTTTTTATATTTAAAATTTTCCCAGGTATAAATAAATCTGCAAAATATGTCTCAAATTCACTTTCTTAATCTCACAAATTATAAGTATTCACAAAAATTTTATTAACTTAAGTTCATTATTAATAAAACCAGCTAAAAAATCTTTGAAATTTCCAGTCATTTAGTTTATCAAATCAGATTAATTACACCGTAACTGTCTTTTTTTAAAGTAGTAAAGTTC
>LKUH01000330.1 GCA_001412425.1 Candidatus Cloacimonas sp. SDB | reverse complement strand
TTTATTGAACAGGCAGATGGTGCACCGCGAGATAATCCCAGATATCCGATCTATCATTTTTTTACAAAAGATCCCGATGGTCGAGTACTGGAATTTCAATATTTTTATAATTTATAATCAAACTATCTCAGCTATTTGATCTATTTTTTTCCTTTCGGGTCTGGGTTCTTCTTCAACAGAATCATCGTGTTTCCCAACAATTACCAGAGCAATCACATCCATATCTTCAGGTATTGATAATATCCTTTTAACTTTTTTGGGACTGAATCCAGCGATCGGATGTGCGACCAAACCCATTTCAGTAGCCTGTAAAATTATAAAACCGGTAGCTAATCCCGTATCAAAGAGATAATACTTTCTGGTCTTAACGATGCAGTCCAGATCTTCTTTAGTATAAACCGCAATTACCAGGGAAGCTTTTTGAGCCCAGTCATTTCCCCTGGAATAAGCTTCATGCAATTCCTGCAATTTCTCTTTTTTTGTTACAAAAACATATCTCCAGGGTTGATTATTAAAACATGAAGGTGCTAATTGAGCAGCTTTAATAAGCTGAGTGATACTTTCCCGAGTTATCTTAATTCCTTTAAGATGGACATAGGCTCTTCTTGTTTCGATTATTTCAGGTAAATTCATTTTTCCCCCCTGTACATTTTTTAATTTAAGCTAATTGTTTTTCCCTGTTCACACTTGCTGCACTCGCCACGGATCAGGCCCAGCTTTAAAGGTCTAGTTTAATTAACGGCACATACATTTCTTCCGGGCTGAGATTTCCATGGTAACCGATAAAACTGAAAGGTTTTTCTCCCGTTATCCAGTCGTGCAGGACGTAATTATCTTTCATAAGCAAAACATAATCTCCTACTCTATCCCTTAATTTAGGATTTTCTTTATAAAGCCCGAAATAATCTTGTTTTATAAGGCTATCACTGGAATGAAGTTCGCAAATACCGGACATATTTTCTTCTACATATTTTATAAAGTCATCGTGGCGGGAGGCTTTGACATAGCAGTAGGGTACACGGGGCTCACCGCAGAGAGGCAGGGTAAGCATTTTACCTAATTCGGGAAAATCGTTCATGTTCAATATTCTTTCCGGAATTGTATCGATAAGGCCATGATCTGCTGTTATCAGGCAGGTGGTGTCGCTTCCTTTCAATTTTTTAAAAAGTTCAATTAAAGATCTGTCGAGAAGTTTAAAGTGTCTGTAAGTCTCATCACTATTTGTGCCGTATTGATGAGCAAATTTATCAAATTC
The DNA here is from genome assembly GCA_001412425.1 of Candidatus Cloacimonas sp. SDB. GTDB lineage: Bacteria > Cloacimonadota > Cloacimonadia > Cloacimonadales > TCS61 > SDB. The sequence continues at coordinate 3,240 of LKUH01000330.1, read as the reverse complement.
ACTCCAGTAGGCAAAGATGAAACTCTTATTTTTACTTTTCTTAATTATTTTTGAAATTAAACGGGAGAATTTATCAAGTTTTGTATAACCATATCTTTCAGCTTCTTTTAAGCCATAATAATTAAAAGGTGAATCTTTGATGTATTTTACAGTAATCACATATCTCTCTCTTTTAAGTTCCGGATAAATACTGCTGAAATTAAATATCTGTTCAGGTTTAATATTATTCATTTCATAGGATATTCCTGAGAATCTGGGGCAGAAGGGGAGTACAAGTGAAGCTGTGCCAACTTCTTTGAAGTACATGAACCAGCCAGTTATTGCATGTTCCTTTGGTGCAACACCGCTGGTAAAAGATGTAATGGCAGCAGCAGTGGTGGAGGGAAAAACAGAGGTTAATTTGGTCTCCAGATATTGATCGAAGATCGTACCTTTGCCATTATTTACAATATAATCATATCCCAGACCGTCCAGAACTATTAGAAGTATATTTTTTTTGGAAATCAGCTGATCGATATTCAGATTTTTTAACCCCGGATAAACAGGTTTTGAAGCGCAGGCTGTCTGGATCGAGCTGATCAAATTTACTATTGATTTACCATTATATTCCGGTAATATCATTTTTCCTCCTAAACATTGTCCTGACTATTTTTTTCCCATTACAAATAAATTTGAGGCTGGTGCAAAACCGATATCTCTCAGGCGAATTTTCAGATATCTACCTTGTTCTCTTAACATTTCAAAATCATCATGATCTTTGATCTTGTTAGAGTAAGAATCAATGTAATTCATGTAGGTGGCTATCATTTTTTCGTCTTTGGGATCGTTAATCTGATAAGCATATTCATAGATTTTCAGTTCCTGCAGCTGCAAAGCGGACACCAGATTTACTATTCTACTGGAATTGAAGGTTTTATTATGGACTATGCCTGATCTGGTATCGATGACACTCCACCAGTGATGCATTAAAATGTGAGTTTTCTGCTCTTCTATTTGCTGATTATCTTTATGCATTTCATTGATGATGAAATAACCCCCTGTTTTCAAAACTTTTTTCATATTGGCTAATATTTGTTCGATCTCAGAAAAATGGTGCAGCGAATTAGATAAACATACCATATCAAAACTTTCAGGGTTAAAAGTGAGATTATAAGCGTCCATTTTTAGAAATTTGGAGTTCGTTTTTTTGAAGTTTTCCCGAGCCATGTTCAAAGCAGATTCATTTGAGTCGATTCCCGTAACAGACTTATAACTTCCCAAGGCATGAATTATGGTGTTGAGAAATTCCCCTCTACCCGTTGCTACATCCAGTATATTTTCTGTCCGGATCTTTTTTAGATCCCGTTCCAATTCTTGTATTGATCTTTTTTTCATATAATTTCCAGCTGAAGATATTGATTGTGGGATTTTCAGCAAAGTCTTCTAACTTAATCCTGAGAATGAAAATCAGGAAATTTAAAAAACCTAATTCAACGTTACCAACAGATTAAAAAAATCTATTATGAAGATTTTTCAAATAATTTTGTGATTCCTTTGGCTAAAATTAGTCCAAACAGGATTGTAGGAAATATTTCGGGACTGTCACTGATTACAAATTCGTGAATATATCCCAGAATACCTAATCCAATAATAATTGTTGCATCCGAGTGCTTACTTGTCATTTCTTCTCCTTTTGTCCAGTTACATTAAACTAATACAATTCATTATAAATATGTCAATTTTCCTTTTTTAGGGAATTTTTATTCAATTTCGCGTAATGTTTCTTCACATTCTCTGCAATTTCATTCAGTTTTACATCGATATTGATCCCATTCTGTTGTAAGGTTTGCCAGACAACATTCATGGCATCTTCCTGGGTGAATCCCAGTAAATCTGCGTATTTGAACAGAAGCTTCTTTTCCGTCTGCGAGAATTGGCCATCTGCCAGGGCAATTACAGTAAGAAAATGCAGAGAATAATATCTGTCACTGTCCGATCCCTTATTTTTAAGATATCTGACCGTTTTATGCAGCTGTTTCTCAACTTCAGAGCTATTGTAAAGTATTTCTTTTTCGGGTTCATCTGTAAAAACCTCAGCTAAAATCTGTACCAGGCTTTTAATTTCTTCCAAGCGGATCTCTTTATCTTGAGCAAGAAGTTTAACTCCGGCAGCCGCAATGAATTTCATCATCATTTCCTTATCCTTTTTTCTGGGATAAAAACTGGTTAGATCGACCAGGGCATCGACTTCCTTACGCAAATTTAAAGGTTTAATTCTACCTTTCAGATTAAAAATAGTGGAGTTATTGAATAATTCCAGAGCTTTCAGTCTGACCGGTAATATAGGATGAGAAACTCTGCTCAGTTCCGAAAGATAATCAGAGGCAGAAAGATCATCAAGCTGCTTCATGAGTTCAGGAAGGTTAAAATTCAAATTTTTTTCAGTAAGTCCATAAGAAATCTTTAATAGAGCCTGAACAGCAGTTTTATAATTCTTGCAGGCAATAAGACCCGTTCTGTCGCAACTGATCTCTGCCTTTTTCTGCCAGCGTAAAAATTTCTTTTCTGCCAGGATAGGAAGAAATGTGGTGGTTGATTTAGTGGGATTATACAGCAGCAGCAATCTGTTATGATCAAATAAGATGTGACCCAGTTCATGTCCCAGAACAAACAGGATCTCTTCATCGCTGAAATTTTCCAGCAAAGCGGAAGTGAAAACGATGCTGATGTTGTTTTGTAACTTAAAAGCTAACGCGTTATAATTGAGATCATTAAGAGAAAAGAATTCGATCTTCTCCTTGATCTCAAACTCGTTTTTTACCAAATTTATGATCTTAAAAATTCGAGGTGAAATTACGGAAGTAAGTCTTACAGAATTTGCTAACAGATTATCTCTAAAAGAGTTATGTTCTTTAAGTATTTCTTCGTGAGAATCAATAATCTGTTTAATATCATAATCTTCGTAGAGGTCTGTAATATCTTCCAGATCACCTTTGTAGCGAATACTATTTAAATCCACCTGCTCTCCCCAGTTATAAATTTACCTCTAAATAAATATATAAAATATAATAAATCCTGATCCATTCATTTTCCTGCAATAACAGCTACGCAGAAAAATATTATTAATTCAACTTCAGCTTAATTTCATTCGTTTTTATTTTTGAATATAGTCAAGAATAAATAAGAATTTTGGTAGAGAATAAATGAATTGACTTTTAAAAACCGGGATTCAAATTTTCAATATCGGAGGTAGAAATGAGA
>LKUH01000329.1 GCA_001412425.1 Candidatus Cloacimonas sp. SDB | reverse complement strand
ATTTTTTTTAACTTAAATAAATTTTTATTTATAAATAATAGGAATGATAAATCGTTGACAAATTTTAGCGGAAAGAGTTAAATATTTCAATGTATGGAATAGCAGGAACGGGAGTAAAAATGAACTGGAAGACCATAAAGCAGTTAGCGTCTTACCAGAAAGATGGTAAAAAAGCAGGGCTTTTAGAAGAACTGGTTGAAAATTATTTTCAGGAGTTTCCCGATCTGATTTTAGCGCTAAAAGAAAACATTCTCAACAAGAACTCTGCAATGCTGGAAAGAGTAGCTCACAAGCTAAAGGGAGGAAGCTACACTATTGGGGCCCAGAGCCTGGGAGATATTTTCAACAAATTGGAAATAAAAGGTAGAAGCGGCGATTTCAACGAAATTCCTTCCCTTCTGGAAGAGATTAACAAAATTTCACAGCAGACAGAAATGGAGTTGAGAGATTTTATAGAACAACAGCAGAAATAATTTTTTTCGAATATTTATAGTAAATCAAACAACTATTTCAATACACTCATTTTTCCAGAGATTGATTCCTCATTAATCGCAATAATATAAATATAAATCCCAGAATCGGCCGGATTTCCCTTTTCATCTTTACCATTCCAGTAGATAGAACAGCCATCAGCATTTGCCACTCTCTCCTGCTTCAATCTTCGGATCAATTGTCCTTTCAGATTGAAAATTGAAATCACAGCTGTTTGATCTAAGAGATCCTTTGCTTGAGATGAGATGGAGAAAGATATATGGGTGCCGGGATTTTCACTTCCTGTTGAGCGTAAAGGATTAGGGTAATTGCGAGTATTAATCAAAAAAGGAATTTTGTCATCTGCAGAAACTACTGGCAAGATCTCAACTTGAACTTCTGCTAAATTTTCACCATCCACCCAGACTGTAATGGTGGCTGTACCCAGGTCGTTGCTGTCATAAAAAAGAGTTTCGGCTATACCATTAGAATCGGTAAAATCGTAGGGAATAATTCCCCCGATAGTAGCTTGGAAATCTATCCTTTCTCCGGAGACGGGAAGATTAAATTCATCCTGCAGGCAGACTGTAATAGTGGAATAGGTTATATTGTCATCCTGGAAAATTGTATCAGGTTCAGCAGTGATCCAGGCAACGTGGTATTCTGAATACAGAAAAAAACAGTAAAACAAAAGGAAGATACTTAAAAATACTTTTTTTATCATAATTAATCCTAGATTTTATGGTTGATTATTTCTTCTGCCATTATCCAGCCGTGAGCTGTGGCATAGATAATGGATCTTGTCTCTCCGGAGCAATCTCCGGCAAAGATAAGATTTTCGATTTTATTATTACACAACCGGTTAGAATAAAATTTGATCTCCGGAGCATAGACCAGATTGTCATTGTTGGCTATGCCAGGTATTACATGTTCCAGGTTATCGATGAAATCTGTGATACTTTCAATGATCCGACGCGGGAAAGCCAGATTTATATCACCAAGAATATACTTGTTGCTGTCCAATGTCGGCTGCACCCGATAAAGGTTTTTAGTCCTCTTGGAATTCTTAAAATTATTATAAGTCTGAAGAATGACCTTGTTGTCAGCAGCCAGAATATTAGTAAGTTTAGCTATATAGGAACCGTAACCGATGGGATCGTTAAAAGGATAGGTAAGTTGAACAGTTGTTAAGATAGCGAAGTTTGTATTTTTACTTTTTTCTTTTAATTTTGAGTGTCCGTTTACGGTAACAAAATCATCGTAATTTTCAGTAACAACATAACCGGAGGGATTATTACAGAAAGTTCTGACCATATAACCGGTTTTGCATTTATATCTCACTTTGAATTCGTACATTTCTTTATTAAGATCTTCCACAATATGGTTGGGAACTTCGTATCTGATGCCCAGATCTACTTTGGTATTATCTTTAATAAGTTCAGGAAATTTATTGATGATTCCCTTAACCAGATTGTGTCCGCTTCTGCCTACTGCCACAACAACTTTATCAAATTGTTCATTGTGATCCAGAATAATTTTATTGGCGATAGGCTCGATATGAGAAATATTTCTGCTGAAGTGAATGTGAACATTAGGTCTGCTTTCCAGATCTTTATAAATATTGAACAGCACTTCTTTCAGCTGATCGGTTCCGAGATGATAGAAATCGGAGATAACCGGCTGAAACCCGTTTTCATAAAACTGTTTATAATAATTTCTATTAGAAAAGGACTTTCCCGTCTCGAATTTTTTATCAGCAGTTTTATTAATGTAGAAGTCAACCAGGTGCTTTTGCAGACCTACATCAACTTCAAGATCACCTCCCATTTCTGCTGAAACAAAAAGTTTACCGTCAGCCCTGATACCGGAAATACTGGAAGAATATATGTCTTTGCTTTTCTCAAATATATGAATTTCGTGATCCTCATCTTTTATTCTTTCGATAAAACCGATCGCTGCAGCGCCAAAACCGATAATAGCTATTTTCATCATTACCTTCTTAATTAAATATTAATTAATAATTTTTCCAAGCACAAATAAGCTGTTCCCGATACTACAATTTGAACCGTAAAGTTATCTGTTCCATGAAGATTGAAAGCTTCTGCACAAGCAGCTGCACCAGAACAGATCAGGGCAGTGATAAGAGCTGTCAAACAGGGAATTTGCATTAAGCCTAAAGCTGCCAGGGCGGCAAAAAAACCAAAGATCAAAACAGCGGCGGTTCCTTCCAGGCTTTTAATTGTTTTTGTTTTACCCCAGGAAAGAGTTCGGTATTGATGAACTCCCCATTTTTTTCCTATCGGTTCTGCTAAACCGTCTGCCCAGCCGGAAACAAAGAAACCAATCAGGGAGATTTTGCCAAACAGCAATACCGCTGCAGTTCCTCCTACTGCGGTTGATATGAGAGGTAAAATTATAAAGAATTTAGCAGCAGGTTCATCCGAATTTCTGACAAGAGCTTTATAAAAATTAGAATTTCGGCTTCTGACAACAGCTATGATAACAAGTGATGATATAATAATTCCAAAAATAAAGAGAGGGACCATTCCCAAATATAAAATAATGATACCGGCTGTCGAAAAAATTAAAATATGAAATATCTTCCGAGTATAAACAGACCTAAGTGATTTTTTTCGTTTAAACCAGCTAATTAACTGAATTGACAATAATCCATACAGTAAAAAAAGAGGGATCAGGAGGTAATGATTCATATTTCTTAAGAAATTATTTGAGAGCTTTTTTAACTTCTTCTGCAGAGATGCTGAGCTCTTCTGCGATCATATTATCTTCCCAACCTGCCTCTTGTAAGATTTTTATAATTTTTTTTCTAAAACTTCTGCTGCCCAGTTTCTCTTTATTTTGAAAAACAGAAATGATTTTCGAATTCTTTCTGAGATTTATTATTATCAGGATCAGAATAATTACAATTACAAATAACAATGCGGCAATTATATAGCCCAGAGAAGACAAATCGGAATTTAAGATATCTCTGTATTTGAATGAGGTTTTCTGGTCGGTTGTTTTCTTCGACTCGTCAATTTCCGGTATTTTATGTTCAGTTGAAATTTCCTTTTCCGCTATCTCCGGTTCTTTGAAATCGGCCAGTAGCTTTTGGTAGCGGTTTGCTTTTTCTTTTAACTGGACCAAGTTATAGAATTCAATAAAGCTCGATATTTCATCTCGATTCAAGGGCTCTTTATATTTAAATATATCTATTACCAGTTTAAAAGTTTTATCTTTTAAGACGAAATCTTCAACACCATAATCTCTGTTATCAGATTGTTTTCGGTTTAGATGGATACTAATAACAAGGTCGTTTTTGAATTTAGAAAAAGCATAGCAGCTTAAAACAGGATTGTCTTTTAAGGGGAGATCTTTGATGCTGTTATGAAGGGAGCTTTCTTTAACAATTATTTTTATTACATCATCAGATTTTTCAATTGAGTAGCTGAGATTGGAATCAAAAACAAATACTGTCCTGTCTGCAATACCGTAGTTTTTGTGGTAGAATTTATTCAATTGTAAGGAATTAAGAATATAAAGATTGAAAATTAATAATAGTAACAAAACTATTTTTTTCATATTTACCCCCGGAAAAGATTTAGTTCTAAGTGCCAGACCTTTTTACAATGATTTTGCTGCGTTATCTTTTGTCAATATTCCTTTAATTAGGAACACTATTTTTGAGAATTGATCATTTTCTTGGTTTTGATAAGGTTTTTCTGAATCCTTAAATTTCCGGGAGCTAAGGAGAGGGCTTTCTCAAAATATTTATAAGCATTGTCATAATCGGATTTTTGAAAATAAATAATGCCGATATTTTGAATAATGTCGAAACTGTCTTTAAAATACGTTTCAGCTTTCAAAAAGTGTTCTAGGGCGGCATCGGTATTACCCTGGTCAACTTCCTGAAAAGCAAATTGGATGTGTTCTCTGAAGTTAACATATTTTTCCCGTTCAACAGCATCAGAAATTATGTTATTATATTTTTTTATGGAATCGCTGGCAGGCAGATTTTTCTTTAAATCGGGTAGAATTGTATTCAGGCTATGCCACTTTCTCTGTAAAAGAAGAGATTCGATCAGGGCAAGCGCATTTAATTCATTCTGAGGCAATTTTTCATATATTCTGCGCAGATAGATCTCAGCTTCGGTATATTGGTATAGAGCCATATAAGATAAGGCCAGGTTAAACAGATTTTCTGCTGATTGATTTAAAACAATACACTTAAGAAAGTATTTATTAGCTTTTTCAGCCTTCTGAGCAGCTAACAGCTTCTGACCTTTTTTTTGATATATCTTTTCTTTGAGTTTTCTAAACAATTACACGTCCATTCAGTTCATTTCAATAGCATTTTTGGGGCAAACCTCAAAGCAGATCTCACAGCCGATGCATTTTTCGCTATCCACTTTGTGTACCTTTTTTGGTTCACCGGAAATGGCGTCAACCGGGCATTTCTTGGCGCAAATTGTACAACCGATGCATTTATCACTTAGAATTACTGCTTTTTTTCTTTTTCCAGCCAGAGGATCTACAATAGCCTTAGTCGGGCAAACTAAAGCGCATTGACCGCAGCTTATGCATTTTGTGTAATTGATCACTGCCAGACCATCCTGCATTTCTATGGCATCAACCGGACATTTTTTAACACAGAGACCACATCCGATACAGGCAGTATGATTTCCACATTTCCGTTTGGCAACAGCTCCCTTATCGTGGGTAGAGCAGAGGATATGGACTTTTTTACTGATGGGAACCAGTTCAATCAGATTTCGAGGGCAGGCAATTACACAAGCTCCACATCCGGTACATTTATCAGGATCGATAATTCTCATGCCATTTTCATTCAGATGGATCGCATCGAAGTTACAGGCAGCTATACAATCGTTTTGAAAAACACATCCGAAGTCGCACATATTAGGGCCATTAGTAACCAGGACAGCAGCTTTACAGGTAGAAATGCCTTCATATTTATAACGGAGAAGAGTATTATCTTTACCACCGCTCTGGCAGTGGATTACAGCGATATTTCTTTCTCTGGTAGTAGCTTTTAGTCCCATTATATCTGCTATTGCCTTACAGGCTTTCTCGCCACCGGGAGCACATTTGTTGATTTCTTCACCCTGGGTAGCGATAGCTTCAGCGTAGGCAAAACAACCGGGATGTCCGCAGGCTCCGCAATTGGCACCGGGCAGGATCTCATTTATCTTTTCGATCTTGGGATCCACTTCAACCTGAAATTTCCTGGAAGCGATTGCCAGTCCCAGACCATAAATCAAACCTAAAGAACCCAAAATGATGATGGAATATATTATGATCGTCATTATCTACTCCTAGATCTTTAATCCTGAAAATCCCAAAAAGGCAAGCGCCATACATCCTGCTACAATCATAGCTATAGGCGTTCCTTTCATACAGGCAGGAATTTCAGCTTTTTCCAGTCTTTCCCGAATACCGGCCATAAGTAACAGTACTAGAGTGAAACCGATTCCGGCGAAAAAACCGTTAAATATCGCTTCAATAAAATTCAATTGATCATTTATATTCAGGATGGCAACACCCAGCACTGCACAGTTGGTTGTTATGAGGGGTAAAAATACACCCAGAGCTTTATATAATGATGGTGCGGTTTTCTGAATGATCATCTCGACCAGCTGAACCAGAGATGCTATGGTGAGGATAAAAGCTATTGTCTGCAGGAATTCCAGTTTCCAAGGTACTAGAAAAAAATTCTGGATCAACCAGGTAAAAGTTGAAGCCATCGTCATCACGAAGATCACAGCCATGCCCATACCAAGAGCTGAATCAAGTTTTTTGGAAACGCCTATATAAGGACAGAGTCCCAGGAATCTCATCAGCACGAAGTTCTGCACAAATATAGCTGCAATAGCTAACGCAAAGATCTTTCCAATAAATTCCATCCTATCTCCTATTTATTTTTTTTAAGATTCATTAATCCCATCAAGATACCCATTACCAGAAATGCGCCTGGTGCCAGTATGGCAACCAGCACCGGTTTGTAAGTGGCAGGCAGAATATTGTATCCCAATAATTGTCCGGCACCCAGTATTTCGCGAATACTGCCAATAACGATAAGGGCCAGAGTAAAACCCAATCCCATTCCCAATCCGTCAATTACAGACCGGAGTAAATTATTCTTACTGGCAAAAGCTTCCGCTCTTCCCAATATTATGCAGTTAACAACAATAAGGGGAATAAACAGTCCCAGATTTTTATGAATTTCCGGGAAATAAGCATTCATCACCATATCTACAATTGTAACAAAAGAGGCGATGACCACAATGTAAGCCGGGATGCGGATCTTGCTGGGTATCAAATTCTTGATAAGGGAAATTATACTATTGGAAAAGGCGAGAACGAAAGTAGCCGCCATTCCCATACCGATAGCGTTTTCGACGGAGGATGTAACCGCAAGTGTAGGGCAAAGCCCCAGAGCCATAACAAATACAGGATTTTCTTTTACGAAACCTTTGGTAAATTCCTGAAAAAGTCTCATTCTGTTACCTCCTCAGTTTTAGTATTTTTCAAAACAGGATCTAAATTATCAAATGCTTCTTTAATGGAATTTGTTATTGTCCTGGTTGTAATAGTAGCCCCTGTAATACTGGTTATATTACCTCCGTCTTTATCGACCAGAAGGTTATCGTATTTCAGGTTGGAAAATTTTTCCTGAAATTCTGGTTTAGTACAGTTAGCTCCTAATCCGGGTGTTTCCGCTTGTGAAATAATTTTTATTTTATTAATGGAAAGATCGGATCTTAGTCCCACCATTGTTTTTACATCGCTGCTGTATCCGTATTTTACTGCTAAAAAAGTATAACCGATCAAGGAGTCATTTTCTGCTCTGGCAGCATAAACGGTAATGGTTTCATTATTGATTGTGCCGATGCTGTCAAAACTTGCTGCTTCAGGGTGAACTTCCCGGCGAGCTTCCTCTTTCTGTTTCTGCTCGTTAAATTTAATGATGGGTTCGGTGAAACTATTGATAAAAGCCAAAATACCGCTGGCAATGACAGTAATGATCAATAATACAAAACCTAATTTGAGATAATATTTCATGATCTTACCTCCCCAAAAGGTTTAGGAACAGTATATTTATCTATCAGGGGAACAGCTATGTTCATTAACAGTATGGAATATGATACACCTTCAGGATAACCACCTACTAATCTGATGACTACTGTGATGATTCCACAGCCGATACCGAAAATATATCGCCCCCGTTTTGTGACGGGAGACGTTACCATATCCGTTGCCATAAAAAATGCACCCAGGATCAACCCGCCGGCAAAAATATGGAAGACGGGAAGTAATATTGAGGCGGAGAAGAGGCCATTGATCCCACCGAATACGTAAATAAGAACAAAAACAGTAGCAATATAACTTACCGGTATTCTCCATTCGATAATATGTTTATAAGCCAGGTAGGCTGCGCCCAGAAGCAGAAGTCCGGCTGACACTTCTCCGATACAGCCCCCGATATTTCCCCAGAAAAGATGGCGAATTGTATCCATATCAGCCAGTTTGTTCATTACTGTTTCTGCCATATCTCTACTGATGATGGCGGGATCTCTCAGAGCTTTTGCTACTCCCAGAGGAGTGGCAGAAGTGATTACATCCGGAATATTGGAAGGCAGATTCTTTAAACCGTTAATGGAGCCTTCAAAGAGATTTTTGAAAGGGGCTGAAGCTGTCCAGCCTGCAGTGGTAAGAGTTGGCCAGGAAGCAACCAGAAAGGCTCTGCCCAGTAAGGCCGGATTCATGGGATTATGTCCCAGTCCTCCGAAGATCTGTTTGCCGATAGTGATGGCAAAAACAGATCCTGCTACCGGCAGCCACCAGGGAGAGGCAACATTTAGATTAAAACTGATAAGCATTCCAGTTACAACAGCACTGCCGTCGGTTACCGTAATCGGTACTTGGCGAATTTTCTGGAATAGAGCTTCCGTAATCACAGCAGCAAGAATGCCATAGATGGTCAGTTCCAGAGATCTGATCCCAAAAAAAACAACTGCTGCCAGCAAGGCTGGTGTTAATGCCAGAGCAACCTGCCACATAACGGAAGAAACGGAGATCTTCTGTTTAATATGTGGTGCAGCTGAAACAGCATAGATCTGGCTCATAAATCCTCCATAATTTTATTTCAATAATTTATTTTAAATATCGTTTTAAACAGGTTAAGAAGATCGCATCTCACTTATCTTTATTTTGGCAATATCGATCCACTGAATAAGTTTGATATGAGAGGGGCAGACATATGCACAGCTGCCGCATTTGATGCAATCCATGGCACCATATTTTTCAGCAGATTTAATATCATTATAGCGAACATTGCTGGCGATTAGGCTGGGTACAAGATTCATGGGGCAGACGTCCACACATCTTCCGCACCTCAGGCAGGTACTTTCTTCATTTTTGGAAGCTTCTTTTTTATTCATAATAAGAAGACCTGAACTACCTTTCCCAATCGGAGTATCCAAAGTAAAAAGAGCAAATCCCATCATGGGTCCTCCGGAAATGACTTTACCGATTTCTTCTGTAGTTCCGTCGCAAAATTCCAGCAGATCTTTACATAAAGTTCCAATTCGGGCGTTGATATTCCGGGGATTTTTTACGATCTTACCTGTCACGCTGATCACTCTCTGAATCAGAGGTTTTTTATATCTTACGGCTTCATATACTGCAACCGCAGTGCCAACATTCTGAACAACTGTACCAACCGACATCGGAAGTCCACCTTGATTCGGCACTTTTCTGCCTGTAGCAGCGTAGATCAGCTGTTTTTCTGCTCCCTGAGGATATTTCAGTTTAAGACCGGTCACCTTGATATTTTTTTCATCTTTCAGCAGTTCTTCGAACAATTTTATAGCATCCGGTTTATTGGATTCAATCCCGATAATTCCATTTTCTGCTTTTACTGTTTTCATCAGCAGTTTTAAACCGGAAATAATAGCTTCAGGCCTTTCCAGCATCAGTCTGTAGTCGGCTGTAAGATAAGGCTCACATTCAACTCCGTTCAGTATTACAGTATCAATTGGTTTGTCTTGGGGTGGGGACAATTTCACATGGGTTGGAAAACCGGCTCCGCCCATTCCACAAATTCCTGCTTCGGCAATGCGTTTCTTAATTTCTTCGGCAGACAGTTCAAAATAATTTTCATCATCTACCAGGTCAATCCAGTCATCTTTACCATTTCCCGTAATTTCGATAGCCTGCTGCATTAAACCTGCAGGATGAGGAAATTTGGCAATATTTGTGATCTTACCAGAGATAGAGGCATGCATGGGAATTGATACAAATCCTCCGGCTTCAGCTATTTTCTGACCTAATTTCACTTCATCCCCAACTTTTACAACAGGCTTAGAAGGAGCGCCTATGTGCTGTAAAAGTGGAATTATTACCTTTTGGGGAAGCGGCGGGTCTGCAATAGAACTGTTTTTAGAATATTTTTTGGCATCAGGTGGATGAATTCCCCCCGGAAAACTCTTATATTCCATAGTATCTCCTACTGAAATTTACTGTTTTTTTACTCAAGATTTAAACCAGAATTTTAAGGGAAATATTTCAAGCAAGGAATTTTTACATTTCACAAAGTATTTGCTCTTGGATAAATATTAAAACTTTACTTCTTCTACCGGCTGAATAACTGGCAGAGATAATGATATTATAAGCTATGAAATGAAAAAATGGGATTAGTAAAATTTGGTTTTAATGCAGCTGATTGTATAAAAGATCGCAAATTTCTTACTGTTTATCTTTTCAGTATCATTTTATCATTTCTTAGTTAAAACAGTACTGAAATGAAAAATATGTTGCACACCAGATACCGTTAAAAAGAATTAACCTTCGTTATCTGGAGGTTGATTTGAAGTATATTTTGCTGATGCTGATCAGTGTGTTGTTTTCTGGGCTTTATTCAGCCATAGAGGTTGAATATTCATCCAACCTGAGTCCTGAAACAATTAATACTATTACTATTGCAGGTGAAGAATACTTTAATATTTTTGAGTTAAATAAAGCTTTTAAAGCATTTATAAAAGAAGATGTGATAGATCACAGATTAAGAATAAATCTTTATGGCTGTCAGTTAATAATTTTAATGGAATCATCTTTTCTTACTTGTAACGGGGATATTTATAATTTTGAATTTCCCTTGCTCCAGTTGAATGACAAGTTATTTTTACCTCGGACTTTTCTCACAGAATCACTACCGCTGATATTACCTGATCAGATTAAATTTGAGGAAAATAGGCTTAAAGTTGAAAATCCCTCTGATAATAGAATTAAGACCATTGTTCTCGATCCGGGGCATGGTGGCCGGGACCCGGGTGCAGTAGGATATTCCGGATCTACTTATGAAAAGGACCTGGTGCTGGAAATAGCCAGGAAACTGAAAAAAGTTCTGGAAAAAAATCTGGATGTTGAAGTGTTACTTACGAGAGATTGTGATGAATTTGTCTCACTGCAGCAGAGGACAGAGTTTGCTAATCGTCATAAAGCAGACCTTTTTGTTTCCATCCACATAAATGCCCATCATAATACTAAAGCCAAAGGAATAGAAGTTTATTATCTTTCTACAGCCAAAACAGATGGAGCCAGGGCTGTTGAAGCACTTGAAAATTCTGTTGTATATGATTATGAGGGTGGGGAAGAAGCAGTAAAAAAATATGATGATCTAGCTTTTATTTTGGCGGACATGGCGCAGAGTGAGCATCTGGAAGAGAGTTATCAGCAATCTGTGAAGCTTCAGCATTATCTGGTCGATCAAACGGGAGCAAACGACCGGGGAGTGAAACAGGCCAATTTTTTTGTCCTCAGAGGTGCTTTCATGCCGGCAGTCCTTCTGGAACTGGGGTATATCACAAATAAGGAAGAAGAAAAAATACTGAAAAAATCTTCTTACCAAAACCTCCTGGTAAGTGCAATTTTCAAGGGCATCAAAGACTTTAAGTATAAATTTGACATAATGCAGTGAAGCATATTTATTTATTTTAAAAAAAATTTGACAGGAATTTACCCTAACTATTTTTAGCACATAAAATTATATCAGTGGAGGAAGAATGCCTAATCATAAATCTTGTGAAAAAAGGTTAAGACAGGAAAAGAAACGTTCAGCTCGTAATAATTATGTAAAAAGTACAATTAACACACTCTCCAAAAAAATCCGCAGTGGAATAAGTCTGGAAGAAAAACAACAGCTTTTAAATAAAATTTATTCTGACCTTGATAAAGCTGCTAAAAGGAATATTATTCATAAAAGAACAGCCAGCCGCAGAAAGGCTAGAATAGCCAATTACGTTAACAATCTTTCCAAAGAAGACCAAAGCTAAAACAATATAGTATTGCACAGGCAGACAGACGTCTGCCTTTTTTTTATTTCAGGAGTTATAATGGAAAACTGGCAATATATAGTTATCATTATTACCGCTATTGCTTTATTAGTTCTTTTCCTGGTGAAGAAATTCAAACCCGCTAAAACACCACATTCCAAAAAAGCTTTAACTCTTTCCAATAAACTAGAAAAAACCAGAACTAACTTTGTAGGAAGGATATTGGAAACTATCACTTCAAGTAGAAGGATTGATGAAAACCTAATTGAAGAACTTGAAGAGGTGATGCTACAGGCAGACATAGGTGTAAAGGCTACCCTGGACATTACTGAAAAGTTGAAAGCTGTGATCAATCTAGAAAAGATCAGTGAAGTTGAAGAAATTAAGATTCGTTTGATCAGGATCATTACTGATCTGCTGGAATCGGATTATAGTAAGGATTCCGATCATTTTCGATTTCGGGACAAGAAACCTTTTGTTGTTCTGTTTGCCGGTGTAAACGGGGTTGGGAAAACAACCACGATTGGAAAACTGGCAAAAAGATTCACCGCTCAAGGTAAAAGTGTATTGGTGATAGCTGCGGATACATTCAGGGCAGCCGCCGGAGAACAGTTGGCTATCTGGGCTGAAAGAGCCGGAGCTGAGTGTATAAAACAGCAGACAGGAGCGGATCCGTCTTCCGTTGTTTATGACGGACTGGTATCCTCTGTAAAAAAAATGAAAGATGTAGTTCTGATTGATACCGCAGGAAGACAACATACAAAAATAAATCTGATGAATGAATTAGGGAAGATAAACAGAACCATTAAAAAGATCATCCCGGATGGGCCACACGAGACGTTGATGGTAATTGATGCTACAACCGGTCAGAATGCTATCACTCAGGTTGAGTTTTTCAACCGGGCGCTGGAACTAACCGGTTTGGTTTTAACCAAGCTGGACGGCACTGCCAAGGGTGGTATTGTAATAGGTATCAAACATCAGTTAAATATTCCAGTCAAGTTGATCGGGGTGGGAGAAGCTGTTGAAGACCTGAGGGATTTCAACGAAAAGGAATTTATCAAAGCTATTTTTTCTTAGAAATCCAATAGTGTCAGAAACATTCGAATAGCAGAAGTTGTTCAGGAATAAAAAAAAGCACCTGATTTTTCAGGTGCTTTAAGATTATTTGAATGAGATTTACAAACTGTAATAATCGCTGCGATAGTCTTCTATTTTTGCTGAATCTTTAAGATCCATATACCATTCATTGAGGTGTACATTTTCGGCTTCTATTTGAGCTTCTTTAAGTAGGTTTTCCTTGGTTTGTTCGAATACAGCCAGATCGGGTTCAACTCTTCTGGTAACGTAGGCAATATAAGATCCGTTTTGTCCTTTGATCAGGTTGGTATATTCATTTTCGCCCAGTTCAAGGATGGCTTTGTTAAGCTCAGTTTCTTTTCTGATCTTGGGAAGGCTTTTATCGATGGTAATATCTTCAGCTTCCAGAATTTCCCATCCGGCTGCAGCTGCTTCCGCAAGCAGGTCATTTCCGGATATGGAGGCTTTGAAACTTTCAGCTTTCTGATGCACAGCTTCCACTTTCTTTTCTTTTTCGAGCAGAGATTTTATTCTGGTTTCAACTTCGGAAAGTTCCTGATAATGAACTCCAAGTTTTTCTGAAACTTCTGCGATAATGAAGTCACCATTATTGAGTTCAAAAGGAGAGCTTACACTTCCAACTTTATTATCGAAAGCAAATTTTACCAAAGAAGGCTGTTGTCCTATACCACCAATATAGCTGGAGTTTTCGTTAAATTCACGTGATTCGGTAACTTCATAGGCATAAGTTTCGCCAGCAGCATCTATGCCATTATCTACGGCTTTATCGTAAACATCGGCAGCCACAATTGCCAGATTTTCTCTGGTTTGATCTGAAGCTTCTGTACTAATAAGAATATGACTTGCTTTTACTTCCAGTTCACCTGCTTCATTCGTCCTTTTATCTGTAACTTTGATAATATGCCAGCCGAACTGGGTAAGAACAGGTTCGGATATTTCATTAACATTCATACTGAAAGCTTTGTCAGAAAATTCTTTAACCATTCTGCCTTGAGTGAAGTATCCCAGGTCTCCTCCTTTGGGTGCAGAAGGTCCTTCGGAATATTCCATAGCGGCAGCGGCAAAATCCATACCAGCCATAACAATAGTATAGACAGAATCTGCTTTTGTTTTGGCGATATTCTTATCTTCTTCACTTGGTGCCAGAGGGATTTTGATATATTTGATCTGGCAGGAAGGTTCTTTTCTGTAATCTTCTTTATGGTCTTTATAATATTTTTCGATTTCTTCCTGGGAAACGGAGACTGAATCAATTTTTGCCGGATCGAAGAAGATGATTTGGGCATCGGCTTTATTGTTTTTATTGATGAAATCTTCTTTCACTTCTGCTTCGGTTACGTTCACTTCTGATTTAACTGATTCAAATAGTTTTTCATATGGCAGGCTTTGTACGTACCTTTCTTCCAGATAGTTGGCGAAATCAGGATTTTCCAGAAGTAGAGATTCATATTTATCGTAATCGAATTTTCCGTCGGTCTGGAAATCCGGAATAGAAGTTATATCCTGGGCAGGATTTCTAAGTTTATCCAGAATATCATCTTCTGTGACCTTTATTTTTCGGCGTTTTATTTCTTTGTCATAGAGTATTTTTCCCACCAGCTGGTTCCAGGTTTCATCGTTAATCTGTTTTATTACCTGGTCTGTGATCTCTGTGTCGGGATTTTGCTGAACATAATTGGCGTAGGAATTTTTAAGCATTTCATTATATTCTGAGTAGGTAATTTCCTCGCCGGCGATCTTTGCCAGATAGGGGTGGGAGGTAAAAATGCTGGAAATACCTCCAATTGCCATTGAAAGTATAAATACAGCTGCGACAATATAGATTACTATTTTTGCGTTTTTTCTAAGTCCCTGAAACATCTAGTGACCTCCAAATAAATATTTTATAAACATCAAGGCATAAACTAAAATGTCTGAAAATAGTTCAAGCTTTTTTTCAGGATCAAGTAAAATATGTTTGTACAACTACTTTAATTTATTATAATTTAATCAACAGAATTCCTCGACGCTTGCGTCGGGGTAAAATAGGAAAGTTTGAAAACCTGGGTTTTCATTTAA
>LKUH01000328.1 GCA_001412425.1 Candidatus Cloacimonas sp. SDB | reverse complement strand
ATATTTCCTTTATATTTGTATCTCATCATCTTGATGAAGTATTTAAAATTACCGAACGTATCGCGGTATTAAAAGATGGAGAATTACAGGGAGTACTTGAGACCAAGGATACTAATTCCCAAATGCTTACTGAAATGATGGTGGGAAGTAAAATTATAAAACAGCATGTTAGGAAATTCTCAAAAGAAAATCCCGTGTCTGATTCAAATGAAGTGATATTAGAAGTTAAAAATTTATCAAGCAAAGGCTATTTCAAAAATATATCTTTCAAGGTGAGAGAAGGAGAGATTTTTGGCATTGCTGGCTTATTGGGTTCTGGTAGAACTCATTTGATTAAATCAATATTTGGTGCCGAAATATTCGATAGTGGTGAAATCATTTTTAGGGGCAAGAAGGTAAAATTTCTCAGTCCAAAGCAAGCAATCGAAAATGGTATGGCTTATTTGACTGATGATCGCTTAAATGAAGGAATTTTGAAGACAATGTCAGTGGGAGAGAATATTACTATAGAGAACATGAAGAAAGTTTCCTCGCAAAATGGCGTTATTAATCGCAATAAGAACAATGAAATTCAAAAGGAATATATTGATAAATTCAGCATCAGAACTACTGGAGTAAATCAGTCTATGCCATCTTTGAGTGGAGGTAATCAACAAAAAACCTTGTTTGCTAGATTGGTAAATACTGATTGCGACTTTTTGCTTCTTAACGAACCATCAAGGGGAATTGATGTAAAAATAAAAGAAGAGATGCATGAATTAATGTTTAATTTTGTTTCCTCAAAAAGTGGAAGGGCAATTATTATGGCCTCCAGTGAGTTACCGGAGCTTGTATCTACAAGTTCAAGAGTAGTAGTTATGCGACATGGTAATATTGTAGATATTTTAACTGGAGATGATATTAATGAGGCAAAAATCATTGAAAAAATGATTTATTAAAATAAGCTTGTTTGAGAAATATTTAAGATAAAAAGGAGAAACAAAACGAATTATGGTTTCAAAGAGTCAAAATAATAAAATTGAAGAAGATAAAGATATCCAACAACCAAACCAACAAAAATCATTTGTCTATTTAATACTAAATAATCCAGCATTTAGTGCTTTGATATTTTTAGCTATTTTCTTTTCAATAGTTAGTGACCGATTTTTTTCAGTTAATAATATTATAAATATCTTTACCCAGGTTTCTATTACTGCAATTATTGCCTTTGGTATGACTTTTGTTATTACCTCAGCTAACATTGATCTTTCGGTAGGTTCAGTATTGGCATTTGCAGGCATGATTTTTATGGCACTTTCAGTTGCAGGAATTCCTGTCTTTTTTGGTTTATTAATTACACTGGGTATAGGTGCACTTATAGGTTTATTTGATGGTTTTGTAGTTACTTTCTTTAAACTACCATCTTTTATTGCCACTCTGGCAATGATGACCATTGCCAGAGGGTTGGCTTTATTGATGAGAGGAGGAACTACCATTAGTCAGGGAGTTCAACCTTCATATTATTGGTTCGGCCAGTCAAAGATTGCAGGGATACCTTTCCCGGTTATCGCTTTAATAGCTATCTTCTTAGTCATGGAGTTCTTAATGAGCCGAACAACTTTCGGAACATACACTAGGGCAATTGGTAGTAACCCCGAAGCAGCCCGCTTGGCTGGGATTTCAAATAATCGAATATTAATTATTATCTTTGCAATTGTAGGTATTTGTTCAGCCATTGCAGGAGTTATCACAGCATCGCGTCTGGGTGTTGGAAGTCCGGTAACAGGGCAAATGAAGGAATTGGATGCGATAACAGCTGTTATACTGGGTGGTACTGCTATGAGCGGTGGTGTTGGCACTATAAGAGGTACTTTTGTTGGTGCATTAGTAGTTACTATTTTGAATAATGGTCTCACTATTATGGGAGTTTCTTCATATTGGCAGCAGATATTACTTGGTCTGGTGTTAATTGGCGCTCTAGCGATTAAGAAATTTCAACGTTAACAATATATATTTGGAAGTGAAGATCTAAGTTAGCTTTTTTGATAGTTGTTGTATGATTGATAAGAAAGTTGAAGCATAATGAAAATAATCGGCATAGACATTGGGACATCCGGACTTAAACTGTCCATCTATGATGAACAGATTAACATCTTGAAAAGCGACAGCATAAGTTACACAGTTCAAAGTCCTCGTTCGGGAATAGTTGAACTTGATCCAAATGTTATCTGGAAATCATTAAAAGAGATGATCAGCCGTCTTTTT
>LKUH01000327.1 GCA_001412425.1 Candidatus Cloacimonas sp. SDB | reverse complement strand
CGTCCCGTTTCTGAAGGAAGGAATTGAAATTGATGTGTCAAGGCAAAAGTTCACTGCGGAAAAGCAGATAAATTCCAAATTTCATTTCATCAAAAGCATCTTACCGCTGGCTACCGGTTGGTCAGAAATCCTGAGCTGGTAGAAATAGATACCGGAAGATACGGCTTTATCGTTTTCATTCCTGCCATTCCAGACAACACTCCCTTCACTTTTTTCCAGACTTCTGTCTGGTAACGTGAAAACTTTCACCTTCTGCCCTTTCAGATTGCAGATCAGGATCTTTGCGTCCTTAGCGTACTTTGCGGTTAATTCAAACGAAATAGTTGTGCTGGGATTAAAGGGATTAGGATAGTTCGAGAGATGAGGTGAATTATGAGGAATTTCATGTTCTTCTACATCCATCGCCGTTACGTACATGGGAATATAAAGCTGCGTGAACTCTTCATCGAATACTTCAATTTGATATTCCACCGCATCATCATAAAACACACGCTCAGCATAGACATCGTAAACTCCAGCGGGAAGCTTGTACTCGTAACTTCCAACACTATCTGAGAAGGTGAATTCTCCGGGTTGGTTATTTATCTTAAGCAGCACATAATCTACTATTTCTCCACTATCTGGATTATAGGTAAATCCCTGAATGCCGCCCAGGGATGGTGCACCGTATTCGTAGAGTCCGATGTCGATAATCGCGGTCCCGTTGCCGTTTCCATCCCATACACGATGATTATAATCCAGGTCGAAAGGATAATAATAA
Source organism: Candidatus Cloacimonas sp. SDB (assembly GCA_001412425.1). GTDB lineage: Bacteria > Cloacimonadota > Cloacimonadia > Cloacimonadales > TCS61 > SDB. Next base: position 1,884 of record LKUH01000327.1, on the reverse strand, counting down.
CCCAGCGTATCAAAACCGGCATCGATGGCTATGCTGTTGTCAATTAAATGAAAAGCATCATGAGCAAAATCAATAAAAATGCTATCAATTTGATCTTCATTGATTATCAGATTATTTTCACCTGCGATTGTATAATCTTCTGAAATAGAATCCATTATACAGTTTTTTACATACAGGGTGTCATCAAAAGGCCAGGAAACCAGGTTTTCATTTCCTATAAAGACGGAGTTATAGTGGTAGACCCCGGTAAAACATAAATTGCCAAGAGCATAGTGATTATTTATTATGATGTTATTATTAACTGATAAGACTCTCCAGCCGACAGTAAGACCAGTATAGCAATTTTTCACAATGTTGTTAAAAATTTCAAAATATCCACCTAATTCTAATCCGTTGCAGGAATTGGTGATGGGATTATTGTGGATTATATTGTTGAAAACTTTGCCGGAAGAATTGCTGCTGCTTTCTATGCCACCATAGACGATATTATCCGTGACTTCAAAATATCCGTAATCATACAACCTTATTCCCTCACAGAAGAAAGCTGAATCTGCTTCGATAACATTATTCTTGATGTAAATGCCAGATTCATCTTCATCTGCACTGGCACCTATGGGAGATTCTACATTATAAAAATAATTTCTATAGGCATAATTTGGTAACAAACTGCTTTTAATACCAAACCCGTTTCCGTAGAATTTATTATCGACTACACTAATCAGCTCCCCAAAACTACAATAACGATTGTGGAATTCATTATTTGATACCCATATTCTATTTGCTAAATTTTCATAAGAATGTAAATGGATTGCTCTGCCCCAATCAGTTGTATTAGGGTCTATTCCTTCATCTATCGTAAAATAATTGTTGGAAATTTCAATTTTGATGTTTGAATCAGGATAACTCGATGCTATCCCATAACGATTATCAATAAAATAACAATTATCTACTATTACCGAATTATGAACAGCCAATGCACCCGACGGCTGGGAAGTCAGATTTATTACTATTGTGGAAGCATGTTCGAACCGGCAATGTTTGAATCTTGATAATTCAGCACTCTCGGAAAGATAAATAATACCCCATTTGAAGTAAGTTGAATCCTTTTGAATTCTTGTAAATAAGATACTGTCCTGCTCTGTTCCCTGGGCAATGATCCTGCCGTTTACCCAGAACATTTTAGCAGTTGGTTCTTCATTTCCATGATAGGCAAAATCCTGAACATAAGTGTCATTGTTAAAAAGCGCAGAATTAATATAAATTTGTGTTCCCGGCTCGATGAATAATGTTACATCATCATCTACATAAAGGACACTTGTAACGAAATATGGGTTGTTAGCGGGTGACCAGACAGTGTCTTCGGTAATATGACCGCCGACTTCAATCGTAAATACAGGTAAATGTAATATAAATATCAGAAATAATGAGAAAAAGCAATTCTTCATTCAACTCCTTTCAGGGTGTATAAAGTTTTGAGCGTGCTATGGGAATCGTTCAGCGTACGATTCACGGCAGGACGCAGAATGACAACCTGAATATGATAATAAATTCTTCAACCCGACAATGCTCCGCAGACGCTGTGTTAGGTGTTGTTGTTTTTTGCGAGATAGATTGTACCTCGTCCTACACCAAATTTCTCCAGATATTTCTCTGCGACTAAATAAGCCAGATCCTTTTTAATGGTATTTATTGAGCCTCCAATTTTCTTATGTATATCTCTAACTTTTAAAGGTTGATCCTTCTCAAAGATCTCAATTATAGATTTTTGTCTTTCATTGATATAACCTTTCTGATTTTGGAATGTGTTATACTTGATCTCAAGCTTTTGAATTAATGTTTCAAGTGAAGAAAGAAAGAAAAAAATCCATTTATCAATTTTCTCCT
>LKUH01000326.1 GCA_001412425.1 Candidatus Cloacimonas sp. SDB | reverse complement strand
GCTTTATTGAACCCATTAAAATGGGTTATTTTTTTGGCTTATTTGATTGGACCTTTTTTTTATGCTATGGCGAAAGCCAATATCGATGTTGCTTTTAGAGTTATTACCGGAAAGATCAACCCCGGAATAGTAAAAATATCCCCTGATTTGAAGACAGATGCTTCTATCACTTTGTTGGCTAATTCTATTACGCTGACACCTGGAACACTCAGTGTTGATATTGATGAGAAAAATAATGACCTTTATATCCATTGGATAAATGTTACTACTGTTAGACCGGAGATAGAAGAAATCTGTGGAACTTTCCCAAAATGGGCTAGGAGGATTGCAGAATGAGTCAATTTGTTAATATTTTTCTAATTCCAGGCGTACTATTAATGATATTTATCTTAATATCATTATTTCGCCTTATTTTAGGTCCAACTGTGCCGGATCGTGTAGTGGCTTTGGACACAATTAATACATTGGTTATTGCTGGAATGATTCTGTTTGGCGCTGCTTTTGATTCAATTATATATATAGATGTTGCAATTGTGTATGCCTTGTTATCATATATTGCCACATTGTATATCGCCAAATATATGGAAAGGAGGACAAAAGATAAGTGACATTTATATTTATTATATTATCTATATTGCTTATAATTGGAATATTCTTTAATGGTCTTGGCTCTATCGGACTGATGAGATTTCCTGATGTCTATACAAGGTTGCATGCTGCAACAAAATGCACTACTTTTGGTTCCATATTTACATCAATATCTGTAATAGTGTTTGGGTTCTACTTTTGGAAAGTAAGCGGGGATTCAAAATACGGTGTTTTGGCATTACACACCATTGTAGCACTGGCTTGTTTGATTATAACCAACCCAACCGGCGCTCATGCAATAGCCCGGGCTGCTCATCGTAGTGGAGTTATGCCTAAGCAGGCAGTAATTGATGACTTAAAGGAGGCTGATTTAGAATGAGTCCAATGGTAGCTTTTGTTCATATTGCAGTGTTGGTTATGATGATTATTGCTGCATTTTTGGCTGTTATCCTAAAAAATTTATTATCAGCGGTTATTGCACTATCTGCTGCCAGTCTCTTGCTATCTTTAGAGTTTTATTTATTACATGCACCAGATGTAGCAATTGCAGAAGCGGGAATTGGAGCGGCTTTAACTATGGCAATTTTTATTTTTGCAATCCGTGCAACGAAAAAGTAAGGGGTGGAAATAATGAAAAAATCAATCTTTGGTATTGCTCTCATATTTGTTTTGGCTTTCATGATTCTGGCCGCTTTTGATATGAGGCCGTTTGGTGAGCCAACCGTTAGCGAGATGGATGATTATTATATTCAGAATGCCCAAGCTGAAACGGGAGCTAATAATGTGGTTACAAGTATCGTTTTTGATTATCGAGGCTTTGATACATTAGGTGAAGCTACAGTTCTATTTACTGCCGTATTGGGGATTACTGCATTATTCAGGGAGGTGGTTAGATGAAGGGAGAAATGTCTATTATAGTTAAGACAATAACAAAATTAATCTATGGATTTATTATGGTCTATGGTTTCTATGTTATTGTACATGGTCACCTAACTCCTGGTGGAGGTTTTCAGGGTGGTGCAATTGTTGCCTCGGCATTTGCCTTGTTAGTAGTAACCTATGGTAACCAGGGTGTAAATAATTACTTAAAGAAAGATGTTTTTTCTTTAGTTGAAAGTACTGGCCTGGTTCTATTTATAGCTTTTGCCTTCTTTGGATTAGGTGTAACTTTTTTTTATAATTTTTTGGCAAACAGTGGAGGATTGTTTGGTAACCCGGCAATTATTGGTGTTAATCCCGGTGATCTAAATACAGGTGGTACCGTACCCATTATGAACATTGCTGTTGGTCTAGAAGTTCTGGCAGCATTGACAGTCATTATACTTACTATGTCTGCCGCTTCTGAGATCACCAAAGAAAAGGAGAATTAACAATATGATTGATAATTTTCCTTATATAGCAGTTGCAATTTTAATGGGATTAGGTTTTTATACCCTGATATTTAAGAAAAATTTGATTAAGATAGCAATCGGTATAACCTTAATTGAGAATGGAGCAAATTTATTTCTTATTACTCTGGGATATAGGAAAGGTTCAGTTGCCCCCATATATACACAAGCTCCGGAGGGAGCGAATATGGTTCTGCCAACTCCGCAGGCTTTAACGCTTACCAGTATTGTTATAGGCGTTGCAACAACTGCGCTAATTCTATCCATTGCCATGATTATTTATAGAAAATATGGAACAATAAATACCGATGAAGTGAGGAGGTTAAAAGAATGAGCAGCATTTTGACACATTCACCTGCCTTAGTAATGGCTTTGCCTCTGTTAGCAGCCTTTTTAACGCCTGTTGTCGGTCGTTTTAATCGAAAGATGCTAGGCTGGTTTGTATCTATTATACTAGGTATGACATTGGTAATTACTATCTCTATGGCTGTTCAGGTTCTTACCAATGGACCTTTGATTTATGTTTTTGGTGGAAGTGAAGCTGGGTTGACTCTACCCTCTGGCTATACTGTACCTATACGAATTGTTTTTCATATTGATGGCATGGGGATTTTTATGGGTCTAATTACTGCTGTTGTCTCTTTCCTGGCAGCTATTTACTCTTTATCCTTTATGCAAAAACACAGTGGACTTGAAAAATACTATGCTCTTTTGCTTTTAATGGCTACTGGAATGTTTGGAATGGAATTTACCGGCGATATATTTAATTTTTTCGTATTTCTGGAAATTGCTTCAATTGCCTCAGTTGCTTTGATTGCTTTTAGGAGTAATTTATCAGGAGAACCTGCAGAAGCAGGTTTCAAATACATGGTAGTAAGTTCGATATCTGCACTAATGGTACTTTTTGCAATAGGTTTGTTTTATGGGCAGTATGATGTTTTAAACATTGCTACTATAGCCAGTGTTATGAAATTTACTCAGTTGGATAAGATTGCCCTGATACTTCTGGTAACTGTTTTGGCAATGAAAGCTGGATCGGTTCCAATGCATATGTGGACTCCTGATGCATATTCAGAAGCGCCTGCCGCTATCACGATGGTATTGGTTGCTGCCAGTCAGGCTAGTTTATATGCCCTTTTCAGAGTATGTTTTTCTTTATACAATATATCTTTAAATACTGTTATCGTAGGCTGGATTATAATAATTCTCGGTGTACTGTCAATGTTTATTGGTGTTACTATGGCAATAAT
>LKUH01000325.1 GCA_001412425.1 Candidatus Cloacimonas sp. SDB | reverse complement strand
TGGTTCAAAATCGTCTCCAATAAACGACTAAAAGCCTCATCTCTTCCTTCCTTAGAAAAAAGTCCGTGCAATAATTCACTATCCATATTAATTTGTATCTGAGCCATTATTCTCCTCCTTGTTATGGCTTTTGCAAAATCCAATTTACAAGGGTTGAATTTTGGCTCAACTATTTTTACACCACTTTTTGGACTCTATCGACTTTCGAGAATGTTGTTAAAATTACGAATCTAATAATATCATATACTCTTATTATAGAGATAATTGGCGCATTATTATTTTATTTATCCTGGCGACATGAATTCACTCTTACTCAAGCAATCTATCAAGGGGTTTTTCATTCCATATCAGCTTTCTGTACGGCTGGTTTTTCACTTTTTTCAAATAGTTTTATAAATTATAGCCAAAATGTTGGAATAAATTTAATCAGTTTTCTAATTAGCATAGCCGGTGGAATTGGATTTATCGTGATATATAATTTTACTCATACCTTCATTAAAAGACCAAATCACTTTAGATTCAGCAGATTATCATCCCACTCAAGATTAGTAATTACAATGACTATAATTTTGATCTCTTTTGGAAGTTTAAGTATTTTTATCTCCGAATTGATTCTCAGTGATTCTAATATGAATAATAACCTTTTAACATCCATTTTCCAGACCATATCAGCCTCTTCTACTACCGGTTTTAATTCTGTTGATATTGGACTTTATAATAGAACGACACTTTTAGTGATAATTCTTCTTATGTTTATAGGAACGGCACCAGCAAGTACAGGTGGTGGAATCAAATCAACCACATTTGGCATTATTTGGTTAGCAATGCTGTCAAATCTTAAAGGAAAAAAAGATACTAATGTTTTTCAAAAAAAAATTCCAGACGGTATAATGAAAACAGCATATAGTATTGGAATTTTTTCATTTCTATTGATTTTATTCGATTTGAGCATTTTGTTATTAATTGAAGATAAATCTTTTATGAAATTACTTTTTGAAGTTGTTTCAGCTTTCGGTACTGTTGGTTTATCAACAGGCATTACAGCAGAATTGAAGACATTCAGTAAATTAATATTGATCTTTACAATGTTCTTCGGTCGTTTAGGACCATTAGCGATAGGATCGACACTTTTAGGAAAATCTGAACCTGTCCATTATACATATTCCGAAGGTGAGTTCTATCTGGGATAGACTTCAACCTAGATAGTTATGTGGTATATTCAGAAACTAGTAAATATTTCAAATTAGTTTTCATTGAGGTAAATCTAATTTTCTAACTTTCCTGAAACCTCCAGTTCATTTGTTTCAGGGAAAAATACATCAAACTAAATTTTCAATAGTATATTTTATCATGTGTCTTAAAAGCAGATTTTTACAACTTACGTTCAGAGTATCCGGTGATTTTATAATAACTACAATATCAGCAGAGAAAATCCTGAGATTTACTGTTCGATGCCTCAAGAGGATAATAAGTTTTTTCAATTACGGTATTTTTTTTCTTTCCTGGTTTCCAAGCCCAGTCACATATCCTGGTTTCCAAGCCCGATCGCATATCCTGGTTTCCAAGCCCCAGCTTGGAAACCTC
>LKUH01000324.1 GCA_001412425.1 Candidatus Cloacimonas sp. SDB | reverse complement strand
TTATTCTGAAACAATTTTTTCTTTTATTTTACTCACAAAATAGTTATGTGAAGCAAAAGCCAGATCCTGTATTTCAGCCAAGGGTACATAGCATGCTTCGGAAGCGTCATCGCCTGCCTGAAGCCTACCTCCAGTAATTTCCATAAGAAAACCAAAAGTGATTACTTTTTCATAGAGGGGAGAAAAATCAGGATAGTATCCCAAAAATTCAATTACTTTTCCTTCCAGACCAGTTTCTTCCAGCATTTCTGCCTGAGCTGTATCTTCAGGATTCTGATCAATTTCTACATATCCACTCGGTAAAGCCCATTTGCCACTTTCAGGTTCAAATTTACGTTTAATAATTAATAATTCCTTTGCTTTATTCAGAATGATACAGGTGGAAGCAGGTATGGGATTTTTATAAAATTTCCAGCCGCAATTAGAGCATTGAGGCCTGATTTTGTTTTCATGATCCGCTTTAAGCTCCAGTTTGCTTCCGCATCTTAGACAATAATTTATATTCTGGTAAGTTGCTTTTTTTAAACTCATAATAATAACTGCAGAGATCTGCTGCAGACCTATTTTTTCCAGAACCTGCGCCAGGCTTTTTTCAGAGCAGCTTCCTGAGGAATAATTTTGAAATTTTTTGTAGATAAGATCACATAGGGAAAATTCTGTTTTCGGTAAAGATAGCGAATTTTGCGCCTGAGATTTGAAACATCAATTTTGCTTTTCATATCTTCTACGACCAGGGATGGAATTGCAATGAAAAGAGAATCATCATCAATTTCTGTCTGATAGATCTTAACATGGATGTCTTCGTCTCTACTACCAAATAGGAACAGCTCCTGTTTTGTTTTAATATGAAAGTTTTCCCAGCTTCTGCCAATATATTCAAACTTGTTTTTTCTTAGCACACCACTCAACATTCTACCGAATTCAATGACATAGATTTTGTGTTTGATTGAAAGGATAAAAGCCAGAGAAATTCCCTTTTCATAATTTCCTTCCAACCTGCAGAATTTGGAAAAAAGCTGCCAGTTGAGCGCAACAAAGAATTCTTTTAAGTTTTTTTCTAAGACTGATTCTTCCAGGTTATCGAGGTTGAGTTTTTTAATAGAATTTAAAATATGGGTGTTGAATTCGTGTAGAAAAGGTTCATCAGTATAATTAAATGTCAGCAGGATCAGATTCATTTTGCTTTTACGGTCTGACAGCAGAAAAGTTAGATTACTGAAAGAAGTTTCGGATATACTATGAATTCTAAGCATATTTAACTCCACCATTTCAGGAAGGATCGATAAAAAACTCTAAATAAAGTTGGAAAATCCATTAGCATATTTGTATATGAAGCATTTGCCAGGGGGCAATAGCACTCTTTGTTCTTAATTGATTTTCTTTCCTTTTTAAAGTTCTCGTTGTTCCAGATCTTTTTAAAATCGTATTTTTCATCTCTAAGATTGCCCATACTTTTTGCTTTAATGCAACAGGACCAGACCTCACCATCAGGTGAAATCTGTACGGAAGAGATACCCGAATAACAGGGTATGATCTGCGTTTTATCTCTGAGTACTTTTTTGACCATGTTATAATATTCTATTCTGAAGGCCTGGGTTATTTTATTCATTCCTTTAAATCTACCATTTTTTATTCTGTGTATCAGAAAATCGATGGCGGAACTGTAATCCAGTTGTGAGGGTGTAATATCTGCAGCAATTGTGTCAAGTTCAATTCGTTCTTCCGCAATTTCAGTAATATAGGAATCGGGTTTCAAAGCCATTAATTCGCTGGAGATTTCAGAAAACTTCTTAACATTGAATTTGGAAATTACAGTATGAATCCCAATATTTAGATTCTGATAGTGCAATTTCCTGAGATTATTGAAAACCTGAATCACCTTCTCATAATTATTGGGAACCTGTCTGATTTCATCGTGATCCTTTCCGACTGCATCTATGGAAAGATTGATAATTACCTGAGTATCGGGGCAGGCTTTGACAATATCCTCAATATCTTTTGTTATTTTTTCCACCAGAATTCCATTGGTGGGAATATTCAGTATTTTCGGTTTGGAATAGGCATAAATAATTTTACAGATATCAACGATGTCTGTTCTTAAAAAAGGTTCTCCCCCACTTATTGTGACCCAGTAGGGAGAATGTCCGATTCCTTTGAATATCTTCTGATATTCGTCCAAGGTAAGGTTATTGCTTTTTTTATTATAAATATTACAGGTTTTACAGCGGGAATTACAGGAATAGAGTATGCTAACAGTATAATTCAGGGGTAATATCGGGGGATATCCCAACATTCTATGCGCTTTATAAAGTAAAATTCTCGGAATTAATTCCAGCATTTATTTTTCCTTATGCTCCAGTTTTTTTGTCGATTCTGCAATTTCCCATTTAAAGGGATTTTTTCTCTTGATTTTAAGATCATACCAGCCCAGAAATCTACAGTAGTTTTCCAGGAGAACAGCGGCAATGAAGTGAAATATCTTAGCCGGCCTGGAAATTATTTCTGCCCAGGAGATCTTCAAAAGGATGGATTTATTCTGGGATGCAACAGAATAGTCTTCTGTTTCCTGCAGCCAGATATGACCCGAAGCGATTCTTCTTCGTTGTTTGATAAAATCCTTCATATTTTCGGGACCTTTGTTATGAATAACAGCTTCCGGAATATATTTCAATTTAAGACCGGCATCCCTTATAATTGCTTCAATGCTGGCTTCATCAACTGCGCTTTTTTCAGGAATACTTGAAAAGATCTTTCTGAAACTGACCATTTCACCCAGTTTTGGTGATCTCCTTGCCATCCTGTCGTGTAAACGCCAGAGAAGGTTAACACAGTATCCCACAAAATCCGTCTCAGGGTTTTCCGGTACAGGCCTGCCACCGGTCATGCCAACATTATTATCAAAATAAGGGAGCACCATTTTTTCGACAGTATCCGGAGCTGGAATGGTATCACCACTTTCAATTAATAAAATATCGGAGTTTGATGCAGCTAAGAATTTATTGATCGCGGCTGATTTTCCTCTTCTTTCCGGTTCAGTGATCAATTTTATTTTTTTATTTTTTTTACAGAATTCCCTGACAATATCATCGGTGCCATCGGTAGAAGCACTTGATACAACTATAATCTCCTTAATTTCGACCAGATCGAGTTTCTGGTTTAGAAGTGACTGCAATAAGTTGGAAATATTTGAAGCCTCATTATAAGCTAAAACACCTATACTGCAAAATAATTTATCTTTCATTTCTTACCATCCGTTACTGCATTTAATATACCATTGATAAATTTTCCCGAACTTTCTGAACTGAATTTTTTTGAGATCTCAATCGCTTCATTCATTATCACTGGAGCGGGAGTATCGGTGTAGAGTAATTCAAATACCGCTATCCGTAATATGCATTTATCCACATTGGCAATGTTCTCCAGCGACCAGTTATCCGAATATTTTTTAATTTCCTGATCTATATCTTCCAGTCTGGGAATTAGATTTTTCATGATATCCTCAGAAAAGTTAATTATCTTGCTGCCTTCTTTAATGTTCAGGTCATTAATAATTTCCAGCATGGTATCTTGATAAATTTCCAGGTAGGCTGTTTGAACAGAATCACTTTTGATATCCTGAAAAGATAAAGCATACAAGGTCTGAAGTGCTACTTCCCGTCCTTTTCTTCTTATTCCCATAAAAATTTCCTAAAAAATTAGTTCGATTTAAAATATTAGTCACAAAATAATGTTAACACTTTATTGCAAGATATTTTTGAGTGAATGGGATAAAACATTTATTGATTTTGTAATTGACAATATAGGAAGTAAAAAACTAATAAAAACTAATTGAAATGAGAATTTAGGAGATGATATAATGAAAATTTTTGTGCTAGATACTAATGTGTTGATCCATAATCCTCAATCGTTGTTCCAATTTGAGGAAAATCATGTTGTTATTCCGATTGTAGTAATAGAAGAGATCGATCAATTTAAGAAGGGGCTGGATGAAAAGGGCAGGAATGCCCGCCAGATAGGGCGCTATCTGGATCAATTGAGAGAGAACGGCAGTCTGCAGAAAGGGGTAAAAACCGAAAAAGGCGGCCTGATCCAGGTTGTTTTGAGCAGACAGATTTCCGAAACTACAAACAATATTCTTATAACTGATACAAATGATAATCTGATTATTGGTACGGCTTTATATATTAAAAAGCAGCATCCTAAAAAGGAAGTCATACTAATATCAAAAGATGCTAATGTTAGAATAAAAGCTGATGCTGTAGGGCTTAAATCTGAAAATTTTGAAACGGATAGGATTAATTTTCAGGAATTGTATCAGGGTTTTACAAATGTAAAATCGAGCAAAAAGATTCTGGATGAGTTAAAGAAAAACGGTGTTATTGCGAATAAGTTCAAGGTTAATAATAATGGTGAATTTTATCCCAACCAGTTTATTCGCCTTTGTAGTAATCTGGAAGACGAGCAGGCAGACATGATCATCAGATATTCACCTGAAGATGACAAATTCAGGGTATTGGAATATTATAAAGATCAGGAACTGTTTGGTATAAAGCCTAGAAATGATGAGCAGAAGATGGCATTTGAGCTTCTATTGGATCCGGAAGTGAAGCTGGTAAGTCTGGTCGGTAAAGCGGGAACTGGAAAAACACTCATTGCTCTGGCTGCTGGATTGAATCAGGTAGTAGAAGACATGAATTTTTCCAGATTAGTAGTTTCCAGACCAATTTCACCCTTGGGAAAAGATCTTGGTTATCTGCCCGGCAGCAAGGAGGAAAAGTTGAATCCCTGGATGCAGCCGATCTATGATAACATGGAGATCTTACTTTCTCATAAGAAAGATCAAACTGATAATGGTAATGGTAAAATTTTTGGGAAAAAGCAGCCGCAATTGAAAGACTATCTTGAATTTGGTTTTATTGAACTTGAACCTCTCACCTACATTCGCGGCAGAAGTCTTCCCAACCAGTTCATCATAATTGATGAAGCTCAGAATCTAACACCACATGAAATGAAAACAATTATTACCAGAGCGGGTGAAAAAACAAAGATCGTAATAACGGGAGACCCCTATCAAATCGATATTCCTTACCTGGATTCGGAAAGTAACGGTTTGAGCGTTGCAGTTGAAAAACTTAAGAATGAAACCATTGTCGGACATATAACACTGAATAAAGGCGAACGTTCAGCTCTGGCGAATATTGCTGCGAAATTTTTTTAAAGATAAATGACTAATAAAGATAGAAGCTGGACAGAAATAGATCTGGATAATTTTTCAGACAATTTGCGAGCATTAAGAAAACTGATTACCGGTAATAAGTCCATAATGCAGATTGTCAAAGCAGATGCCTATGGTCACGGTGCTTTTCAGATTGCTGCCCAGGCTATAAAAGAAGGTGTAAAATTCCTTGGTGTTGCCAATGCCGATGAGGGAATGCTTCTAAGGTATAAGAATATAGAGATACCGATTTTAATTCTTTCACCTTCCCTGCTTTCTGAGATTCCCCTAATTTTTGAAAATGATCTCATTCCAACCGTTACCGATCAGCAATTTGCCCAAAAACTTAATGAAGAGGCTAAAAAACTTAATTTGAAAAAAAAAATTCATATTAACATTGATTCCGGTATGGGCAGAAGCGGAATTCCTCTGCAAGAAGGTCTTTCTTTTATCAGGCAAATCGCTCAACTGCAATATCTGGAAATTGAAGGGATCTTTTCCCATTATGCCTCCAGTGAAGAAGATCAGAATTATACCCTGGAGCAGTCTGAAAAATTCAAGGTTTTTATCGGACAATTAGATTTTAAACCTCGTTACATTCATATTGCCAACAGCAGTGCAGTGGTAAATTATTCTGAGGACTATACCAACCTGGTAAGATTGGGACTGCTTACTTATGGAATTTATTCGCATAAAAGCTGGTCAGATAAAATTGAGCTGAAACCGGTTATGACCTTTAAATCCTACATAGCTCAGTTAAAAACAGCTCAGAAAAATGATTCGATAGGCTATAATAGAACTTTTATCTGTACCCGAAAAACCAGGTATGCCATTATCCCGGTCGGTTATGCGGATGGCTACGATTATCTGCTGTCCAATAAGGGTAAAGTATTAATCAATAATAAATTATGTAATGTCATTGGAAAGGTCAGCATGGATATGATCACTGTCGATGTTACTGATCTGGACCAGGTTAACCTGATGGATGAAGTAATTCTGTTGGGTGCTATGAAAGAAGGTATGAGAGCGGAAGAACTTACAAGTCTTTATCAGGGTTCCAGTTATGAGATCCTCTGTCAAATCGGGCGCAGAGCAAAAAGGTTTTACAGAGAAAAAGGTGATATAGTCTCTTTATCGCCTTTATCAAGAAGGGATTTTGTTTCTTACGATCATTCCGATTTTAAGTTGAACAGGATCATTGCATCGGCAATTGAGCATCGCTTGCAGAGCAAAGAAATGGCAGATGCTATATATAGCGACTTCCTGGAAAGATTTATAACTGAAAAAGATCTTGATATTCATTACCGCAGAAATTTCAGGCATACTGTAGAATTCAAGCATCATAATATTTCTGAAATGAAGGATTATTTTTCGGTGGAAACAATTTTGCACTATTCTAAAATTCTGCAGAATAATTATTTTTATATAGCCTGTGCCCAGAACGAGAAAATTCTGGAAAAATATTTTCTCAGAAAAGATGTCGAATATCGCTGGTTGCTGGATGGTTCAATCGAACTTGATAAAGCGTTTTTTCAAATTACAGAAGCAAAGATTAACGATATTACTTTAAAAACTGAGAGTTCCATGAAAAATGGTTGCCTGGAAATTTACTGTTATGAAAAATTACTTGCTGATCTGGTTGGTAAGGAAGTCGTTTTTTCTATTAGTACTCGCACCTTTTACCCC
>LKUH01000323.1 GCA_001412425.1 Candidatus Cloacimonas sp. SDB | reverse complement strand
TCTAAGATTTGGGATAATAAGTATTTTTTTCTAGATGAAAATGCAGGAAAGCCGCCGCATCCTATATATGCGAATCAGCATAAAATCAGTAATAGTATTTATACACATATTAAAATCTCCTGTCATAATGAAGGCTAATTACTTTTATCCCACTATTTTATGTCAATCAGTTTTATTCCCGACCATAATCTCTTAAAAATCAATTTCTCTAAAAGTAGGAAATTTATCTAAAAACATACCTGTATTTTTTATACGTTGTCCAGATAACATCCAGTATTGCCTCGAATGACTGTTTACATTTTATTTGATATTCAGTCTCGAGACTTGTCAATTCTCCTTCAGAATTCATATTTAAAAGATAAAATTGTTGATCCAGTCTTAATTTGAATGTAATGTTATTTTTTTCGGATAGAAGCAGGAAACCATTATTTGAATTTTCCTCCATATCTGCTTCATTCCAGAACAGAGTGAATTTATCTTTATACGGCGCTCCATTGTAAGGGCAGAAAGTTTCGCAGTTACCGCATTCGTTGCAGAATCCATCCAGGTGCAGGATCTGATTTTCATCTTGAAATCCCGCAACTTTGATGGCAATATTGGCGCGGTTCGGGCAGACTTCCACGCATTTGTTGCAGATAAAATTACACTCCAGGCAGCGCCTGGTTTCGGCAGCAGTTTCTTCATCATTTGAAAGCATTTCCACTGTGGGAACTATCACGCCTTTTTTGGCACGAATATCTTTGATTCTGGTGGCATAATCAAATTTACAATTTTCGGGTTCTACACGTTCCCGATCGATGTTTTCTTTTGCCAAAATGCCGTCGGCAACTGATTGAGCGTCAGCAATTGACTCTACAACAGTAGAAGGACCCCGTCGAGCATCACCGGAAATAAACACATTTTCCACAGAGGTTTCATTGCATTCATTTACGCAAATATTTCCCTTTTTATCAATTTCAATCCCATTCCTGCTCAGGAGATCATAATCTACTATTTCACCGATAGCTGACAGCACTGTATCGATTTCCATTTCAGTAAATTTACCTTGAATCGGGACAGGTCTTTTTCTACCGCTGGCATCAGGTTCTCCCAGCTTCATTTGCTGACATTTCAGTATGCCATTATTCAAGGCAACCGGGTTCAGCAGTTCCTTAAAAATAACACCATCCTTAAGCGCATTTTCCAGTTCTTCTCTATCTGCCGGCATTTCTTTTATAGTCCGGCGATAAATTATGTAAACTTTCTCAACGCCGGGTGTTTTTCTGGCTGCTCTGGCACCGTCCATGGCAGAATTTCCACCACCTATTACAGCAATATTCCTGCCCGGATTGAGCGCTTTCGGATCTTTATTCCAGTTCTGAAGGAACTTAATGGCTCCCAGGATAGAGTCTGTATCTCCTTCCAATTTAAGCATTCGGGATCTTGAAGCACCAATCGCCAGATTTATATATTTGAAACCTTTTGACTTCAAATCAGAAATATTAATATTTTCATTGGAATTTAACTGGAATTTTACTCCCATTTTCTTAATCAATTCGACATCCCTCTCAATTGCTTTTTGAGGTAAACGAAATCGGGGGATGGTATGGACAACAGTTCCTCCGATTTTAGGGGTTTTTTCAAAAACAGTTACATCAAATCCATCCCGGGCAAGAAAACAGGCAGAGGCAAGACCAGCCGGACCAGCTCCGATCACGGCAATCTTAATTCCGTTGGGTGAAACAGCAGGACTAAGTTTCTTACTATATTCAGTAAAACCTGTCTCAGCAGCAACACGTTTAAGTTCTCTGATCAGAACAGGTTCTTCATAATCGATTCTGACACATTTATACATACACTGGTGATCACAGATATATCCCGTTATATGGGGAAGTGGGTTTTTAGAAAGAATCAGTTCAAATGCTTCCAGATAACGCTTTTCACCGATCAGCCGGATATATTCCGGAACATCCTGATGAATGGGGCAGGTTTCTACACAAGGAGCTGTGAAACACTTAAGCATTTCCAGGTTTTTGTTGATTTTCATCGGTAGATGGGATCTAGCTTCCCGATGATAGCGTTTTCCGAATATTGCATTATCTGCCAGCTTGTCTAGTTTTACAAGGTCAATTTTTTGCGGAATGCTTCTTTTCATCAGATCTTCCAGTTTTATCGCCATCTGGTTCAACCGGTAATAACCGCCGGGTTTCAACAAATCCGTAGCAATGGTTATAGGCCTTATTCCTATTTCAAAGAGTTCTTCAACATTGAACCAGTTGGCACCACCGGCATAAGAAATTTTCAGTTCGCCATTGAATTCATATGTCAGTTTCTTTGCCAGATTTATAGTAAGCGGATATAGAGCCCTGCCACTCATGTACATTTCATCGGTGGGGAGCAAGCCTTTATCATTTACAACAGCTAAAGTATTGGAAAGTTTAGCTCCGAACTCAACTCCATTTTCCCTGGCAAAAGGTAGGAGAACATTCAGCATTCTTAAGGCATCCTCATACTGCATATCCTGAGTGAAAGATTCTTCCTTCAGGGTAATGTGCTCGTAACCCAGTTTTTCGAAAGTCTTTTTGACATATTCATAACCGTGCAGTGTAGGGTTCATTTTCAAAAAAGTATGGAG
>LKUH01000322.1 GCA_001412425.1 Candidatus Cloacimonas sp. SDB | reverse complement strand
TAACTCTGCACCAAGTTTTCGCAAGCTCAAACTCGCGTGCAGTTCCCGTTAGTGGTTAATTTATTCCCTGCTAAATAGGAGTATTATAAAAAACATAAAGAGGTTTTTATGAATAGTGGAAAAAAATATATCGTACTTTTAATTGTCTTAGCTTTGTTATGCAGCTGTACAGATTCCTCTACAGGTAAAGATATTGAGCAAGATATTCTGAAGGGATTAAGACCAGCCGTCTATCTGCCTGGCAATGAAGTAACCTACAACATAGAAGATCGCATGAAACACTGGAATGTCCCGGCTGTATCTTTAGTTGTAATTGATGACATGGAAATAGCCTATTCTGGTGCATTCGGAATTAAAAGGATGGGTGACTCTACTTTAATAGACGTTAATACGTTGTTTCAGGCAGCTTCAATAAGCAAACCTGTGTCGGCAGTTGGCGCAATGACACTGGCCTGTAAAAATGAGCTGAATATTGATGTTGATGTAAATCAGTTATTCCAGGATTGGCAATTACCCTATGAAGACTATGAGCAGCGTGTAACCATAAGACGAATTCTTTCTCATTCTGCCGGATTAAGCGTAGGAGGATTTACCGGATATGAATCTGAAGATAACTTACCTTCGATTCTTGAAATTATCGAAGGAAGAACTCCTGCCAATTCACCTGCAGTTAGAATTATTGCTCAGCCTAACACAAAATTTATGTATTCAGGTGGAGGGTATCAGGTATTACAAAAAATCCTGGAAGATGTTACCGGTAAAAGTTTTACGAAAATTATGCAGGAAAATGTTTTTCAACCCTTAAATATGACGAATAGTCATTATGCCCCCCTTGATTCAACAAATAAAGAGAACGCTGCCTTCGGTCACACTAACGACTATATTCCAGATTATGCCCCAATACATGTTGAATCTGCAGCCGGAGGGCTCTGGACCACTCCCACTGATTTAGGTTTGTTACTAATAGATTTAATGAAAGCCTATACAAATGAAGATGCAACAATTTTGGACTCGCTGACAATTCAAGCAATGATGCAGCCAAATTATTGGGATTTTGGACTGGGTTTTAAAGTGCTGGGAGCGGGTAAGAATTTCAGATTCAGTCACGGGGG
The DNA here is from genome assembly GCA_001412425.1 of Candidatus Cloacimonas sp. SDB. Taxonomy (GTDB): domain Bacteria; phylum Cloacimonadota; class Cloacimonadia; order Cloacimonadales; family TCS61; genus SDB. The sequence continues at coordinate 533 of LKUH01000322.1, read as the reverse complement.
AGCTACAAAAGGTTGGCATAGCCATTTTATGGCATTTCCCGAGCGCGGACAGGGAGTTGTAATTATGACTAATGGAACCAACGGTTGGGTTCTTTGGACTGAAATTGTAAGATCCGTTGCCGCTGCACTGAACTGGCCAGTAGAAAAACCAAGGATAGTAAAACCAATAGATTTACAAAAGAGTCAAATTAAAGAATACACTGGCACTTATGAAATGCGTGGATTGGAAGTTCACATAAAATCTGATTCTACGTTATTAAGTTTTGAAGGAGCTGGATTAAAATGGCATTTAATACCAGCAAAAACAGATACACTTGAAATTGTTGATATGACTGGGCAAGTATTCTTCAAACGAGATGATAATAACAGGGTAAACGGACTTCACATCTGGTTTGAGGAACCAGATTGGTCTCCCTATAGAGCATGGGATTTTATCAAAAAAATTGATTAATATACTAGGTGAAATCTGTAAATGTCATTGGCAAATAATACTTTCAATTTTAAATATTTCCGGATCAAAAAAGTCGGTTTGA
>LKUH01000321.1 GCA_001412425.1 Candidatus Cloacimonas sp. SDB | reverse complement strand
CAGTAAGAAAAAATTTCGGAGGAAAAATGGCTATCAAAAAATTGGAAGACCTTATCGATATAGTGAAAAAGAAACCGAAAAAAAAAGTCATCGTTGCATTCGGTCAGGATGAAACTACAATATTAGCAACCAAAAGAGCAATTGAATTGAATTTTGCTGAATTTACCTTGATCGGTAATAAAAATGTGATTAAAAAAGTTTGCGCTGACCATGATATTAATCCAGATATTTATACAATTATTCATGAACCAAGAGAATTAGAATCCGGTATCAAAGCCATTTCCATGGTCAAAAATGGTGAAGGTGATGTTCTTATGAAAGGACTTATCTCCACTGACAAACTACTGAAATGTATGCTGGACAAAGAAAATGGCGTAATGATCCCTAATGCAGTATTATCTCATGTCTCAATTGCCGAAATCCCTAATTATCACAAACTTATAATCTTTACTGACGCCGCTTTTATTCCCCGGCCAAATATCGAACAGAAGATCGCAATGACCAGATACGTTATTGAAACTGCCAGAAAGATCGGTGTGAAAAGACCTAAAGTAGCCATTATCTCTTTTTCCGAAAAAACTAATCCTAAAATCCCGACCTCAGTTGATGCTGCCTTCATTTCCAAAATGGCTGATCGCAATCAAATTAAGAACGCCGATATTGACGGCCCCCTTTCTATCGACCTCGCTATCGATCCGGTTAGCTTGAAGTATAAAGGCGTCACAAGCTGCGTTGAAGCTAATGCCGATTGTCTGGTATTTCCCTTTCTGGAAGCAGCAAACGTCTTCTATAAATCTTTAACCTATTTTGCCCATGCCGATATGGCAACCTATATAGTCGGCACAAAAGTACCTATCACTCTCTCATCCAGAAGCGATACTGTCAGAAATAAATTATATTCTCTTGCTTTTGCCTGCTTAATGGCTGAAGATATAGATGATGAGGTAGGAAAAGAAAAATGAAAATTGCACTGGCATCAGATCATGCAGGTTATGAGCTAAAAGAAGCCATCAAACCTTATTTGGAAGATCATGAAATTATCGATTTTGGCACTTATGACCTTAAATCAATGGATTATCCTGATACCGGATTCAAGGCTGCACTTGCCGTCAGTAATTCCGAATGTGACAGAGCAATCCTCATCTGCGGAAGCGGTATTGGAATGAGTATTGTGGCCAATAAAGTTCCCGGTATTAGAGCTGCACTTTGTCAAACTGAAAAATTTGCACAGTTATCAAGACAACACAATAATGCCAATGTATTAGTCCTTTCCGGAAGATTTATTTCCAGCTACCTGGCCGGTGATATCATTAAAATCTGGTTAAAAACTGAATTTCAAGCGCAAAGACACGCAAAAAGAATAAATAAAATAAAAATATTTGAGGAAGAGGTGTAAAAATGAATTTTATTAAAAAATATGACCCGGAATTATTTGAATATATGTACAGTGAATTAAAACGTCAGACCGAAAATCTTGAATTGATCGCCTCAGAAAATTTTGTTTCCAGAACAGTTTTGGAAGCAGCCGGATCAGTTCTGACAAATAAATATGCTGAAGGTTACCCCTACCGCTGGAGTAAAAAGACAGATAAGATCAACTATGACTTGTATGGAAGATACTATGGTGGCTGCGAATTTATTGATAAAGTTGAAGAACTGGCTATTGAAAGAGCAAAGAAAATTTTCGGTGCGGAACATGTAAATGTTCAACCACATTCAGGTTCGCAAGCTAATATGGCAGCCTATTTTTCACTGGTTGAACCCGGTGATACAGTCATGAGTCTCGAATTATCCCATGGTGGTCACCTTACACATGGACACCCCCTCAGTTTCTCAGGAATTTTCTATAAGATAGTACCTTACGGTGTAAATAAAGAAACTGAAAGGTTCGATTATGCTGAAATCAGAAAATTAGCTCTGGAATCTAAACCAAAAATGATACTAACCGGAGCCAGTGCTTATCCCAGAGCAATCGATTTTGCCAAATTCAGGGAAATCGCAGATGAAGTCGGCGCTACCCTTTTTGTCGATATGGCTCATATAGCCGGTCTTGTCGCTACTGGCCTGCACCAGAACCCAGTTCCTTACGCTGATGTTGTTACAACTACCACACATAAAACACTCAGGGGACCTCGAGGTGGCTTGATTTTATGTAAAGAAAAATATGGCAAAGATATTGACAGAAATGTATTTCCTGGCACCCAGGGAGGACCTTTAATGCATATTATAGCAGCAAAAGCAGCTGCCTTTAAAGAAGCTCTTTCAGATGATTTTAAAACATATCAGACACAAATTGTTAAAAATGCTTCTACTCTTGCTGAAGCGTTAATTGGTAATGACTTCAATCTTGTATCCAACGGTACCGATAACCACCTGATGTTAATAAACCTGGGCAGTGAAGAAAAAGGCGGCCCCTCTGGGAAAAAAATGGAAGGCTCTTTAGATCTTGCTGGTATTACTGCCAATAAAAATACTGTTCCTTTTGATACACGCAAACCTTTTGTTGCTTCTGGCATCAGATTAGGCACACCGGCAGTAACAACCAGGGGTATGAAAGAAAATGAAATGAAAATTATTGCAGATTTCATTAAACAGGTTCACGAAAATTATCAATCTGAAGAAATACTGCAGGAAATTAAAGCTCAGGTCAAAGATTTCTGCAGTCAGTTCCCCCTTTATTCTGAACTGCTGTAATTATCTTATTTATAGGGATTTAAGCCTGCTGTCTCGACAGGCTTTTTTAAATTTTATTATCCCAATTTAAAAGCCCATAACTGATACATTACATATTATTTTATTGACACTTATATTTAATCAGCAAAAATATATTTTATGGATTTGAAATTTGCTTATTCAAGAATAAAAAAAATAAACTGGATACTTTATGAACATTGAATTTCATTATTATTTAACAAAATATTTGGCTCTTGAAGCTGGATTTGAAGAAGATGAAGCCGAAATCATTGCGTATTCTTCACAATATGTGGACGATAATTACACTGAGTATAAAATCAAAATCTCGAAAGATGATTATTATGAAAACAGTACAACCCAATTTAAAGACATTTTAAAACCAGAACAAAAAAATCTCCGTAGAAATATTATCTTTCACTATCTGCCCGGAGATCCCACCAGTCCCAAAGTACGAAGAAAAGATGGTAAAATGCACGTTCTTATGACAACCGTAGCCAGTTCTCACGCTCAGGAACTTTTCTTTGAATCTACTAAAAATGAAGACCTGTATGGACTTGGTATCGCTTCCCACATGCTTGCAGACACTTTTTCCCATCAGAATTTCATAGGATCGGAAGAAATAATGAATTCCATGAATTCGCCCGCCGGTGAACTGAAAAGAATAATCGGCCATTCAGATGCTGAACTAAAACCTGATATTCCAAACCTGATCTGGTTCGATAAAAGATTGATTAATAAATATGAAGAAGTTAATAATAAAGAACGCCTGATCTTTGCTGCTAATAAACTATACAGCAATTATCAGTTCTTAACCTCTTTTCCCAGTAAATGGAATAAAGTAAAAAAAACTATTAATTCTCTTATCACTGATGAAATCAACGAAACTGAAATGAATAAGATTATCCCTCAACAATTATCCAGAATCAATAATTATAAAAAATTATTAGAAGAATACGATACTATTACTACTTACGACCCTAAAAGCTGGCTGAGTGAAGCAGTTGAAGAGGATGTAAATTTAAATAAACAGAACTATACTTCCAAAAAGAATTTTAAAAACTCTAACTGGTACAAATTCCAGGAAGCTGCCAAAAATTATGAGAACCTAGCATTGACGAAATTAGAACAGCTTTTTGTAGATTTGGATATTGAAAACTGGTAAATTTAGTCCTCAAAAAAATCAAATCAAGTAATTATTTAATATGAAGTCGATTATTCTCGGGAGGAAATTATGAGATATATTGCAATATTATTTTTATTAAGTTTCACACTGCTTTCTGCACAACAGACTGCAGAATACGGCTGGGAAGACGGAGTTGGTACTGCTTTGGGATTTTATGGAAATGCTGTTCTGGAAAACAGCGATGAACAATTTTATAGTGGAACTTACAGCCTTAAAATCTCAGAAGATCCTCTAGAAGGAACACCCCAAGCCTACATCTGGTGGGTAACCGGTCTGACAGATGGAGATATTATCGATGCCAGTTTCTGGGTTTATGATATAAATTCCCAGGGTGAATATCCCAAAGGAAGAATATGGGGACATTATACCGAGCTGGGTGGCGATGTTAATTCTTATTCAGGTAGCGCTGGAGGAAATCAGACTTATACAACAGAAGGCTGGTCCATTTTAGAATGGAACTGGACTTTTGATTCGAATGGAGGTGTTCGAGACGGATTTGTTGTTGAAGCCAGAATTTACAGCGAAGACCCACCAAATAATGTTATATATGTTGACGATGCAACTGTTACTGTAAGCTCGAATACAGCAGAAATTCATAGCCCCGCCCCACCTTCTGAACCCACTATTACTGTTACCAGCCCCAACGGCGGAGAAGAATGGGAACAGGGTTCCAGCCAGGATATAACCTGGACTTCCTATAATTTTACTGATAACGTTAAGATCGAATTAGAAATGATAGATCGACATCGTGACGTACTTATTCCATCTACTGAAAATGATGGTAGCTGGCAATGGGATATTCCCGAAGATCAGCCTGAAGATGACTGGTATGTGATAATTATTTCAAATGCTGACGATACTGATCCCTGGGATGCCAGTGATGAGCCCTTCAGCATCATTTCTTCTATCCCGGAAGAGAGTATTACAATCACTTCTCCCAATGGAGGAGAAAATTGGTATCAAGGAAGCAACTACGATATTACCTGGACCTCAATTAATTATACAGGATATATTCAAATTGATCTCCTTTCTGCTGGAATTTTCTTGGAAACTTTAGCTAGTGAGATCGAAGACGTTGGGTCCTGGCAGTGGAACATTCCTGAAGATCAACAGATTGGTGAATCTTTCACAATTTCTATTTTTGACCCGCAGGATAATTTCCCGATTGATGAAAGTGATGACTTTTTTTCAATTTCAGAAGCAGCTTATCTACCTGATGAAGGTGCAATTATAGTCAACGAGATCATGAAGAACCCCGCAGCTGTTGGAGATACATCCGGTGAATGGTTCGAGATCTATAACACCACAAATGAAGTTATAAATCTGAATGGCTGGATTATAAAAGATGCTGATACCGATTATCATGTTATAACTGCAGATTTACCGGTTCCACCCGAAAGTTTTCTCGTTCTGGGCGTAAATGATGATTTTAACACCAATGGCGGAGTTGAAATTGATTATATGTATGACGATTTAATTCTGGCTAATGGAGATGATGAAGTTATTATCTGCTGGATAGACGGAACTACCGTTATTGATGAAGTATATTATAATGATGCTGATTTTCCTGACCCTAACGGAGCCAGTATGGAACTTAAGCCGGAATTTATGAATTATTCGGATAATGATATCGGCTCTAACTGGCAGGAAGCTGTCGAAGTTTATGGAGATGGTGATCTGGGCACTCCCGGTGAAATGAATTCAGGAATTGTATTCCCAGGCACACCCGAAAATCCCTACCCTCAGAATGGTGCGCAAGATATTCCAGTAAATGTTGAATTAACCTGGGCAAATGGTGAATACACAGAATCAATTGATCTTTATTTCGGTACAGTTAATCCTCCCTCAGAGCTGATTCTGGATAATGTGTCTCCGATTGAAGTCTACAATCCAGGATTGCTGGATTTAAATACCACCTATTTCTGGCAGATTGTCTGCCGCAACCAATATGGTGAAACCCAGAGTGAGATCTGGAGTTTTACTACTACTGCCACTTCAGCAGATAATGAATTAGCCCCAAAAACTAATTATTTGGGTAATTTCCCCAATCCCTTCAATCCTGAAACTACTATTAAATTTCACCTTAGCAAAGCTGCTTTTGTGAATATCAGGATCTTCGATCTTAAGGGAAATTTGGTAAAAATCCTTAAACAGGAAAACTATCCTTCCGGTAATCATAACGTTTTATGGAATGGAATAGACTCAAAAGGTAATGAGGTAAGTAGTGGTATTTACATAATTAAATTCAGTAGTGGAGATTATTCTTTAACCTCAAAAATGATATTGATAAAATAATATCAGATTTCAGATTTGAGTACAAAATAGATCCCGATTAGCAAAAAAACAAGATTTGGGACCCAGGCAGAAACAAAAGGGGATAATACACCGTTAATTCCCAGACTCTGGCATATTCTGAGTGTTGATAAATATAAAAAACATATCAGTAAACCTAAACCAAACATCAAGCCCCGTCCCCGGTTGCGTGAAGAAGCTGTGACGAGAGGAATACAAAATAATAAAATTATGAAATTTGAAAAAGGAAAAGAAACTTTCAGATTTAACTCCACCAGTTCAGTATTCACAGTTTCCCCTATCTTTTTTAATCTGTTTATGTAATCTTTTAATTCG
>LKUH01000320.1 GCA_001412425.1 Candidatus Cloacimonas sp. SDB | reverse complement strand
ATAAATAATTTAATTTTTTCAGCGTAAAAGAATCATTTTCTTTTTCAAGATCTGATTTTGTGAGTTTAACTGATAAAAATATACTCCGCTGGATACAGGACTAAAGTTTTGATCCTTGCCATCCCATTGAACTTCGTACTGCCCCAATGAAGAATTAGCAAAATCCCTGAATTCTTTGATAAGTTGCCCTTTGGTATTGTAGATCTTTAACACAAGCTGATCAGCGGGTTCATTTGAAAGAAAACTAATTGTAGTATTAGGATTAAAGGGATTGGGGTGATTTCCCAGCAGACGGGTATTCTCGGGTAATTGATTTTCATTCGAATCGGTATGATCGACATATTCTACATTGGATGGTCCCGATTCATAATCTCCATATAAAGCTGTAATATAATAGGAATATGAGCCGGTAGGAACATTAAAATCCATAAACCATTCATCATTATCATAAGATAAAAATTCATCGTTGCGGTAAATATTAAACCCGCTCAGATTTCTGCTTTCTTCCGGAGCTTCCCAGGTAAGAATGATATGAGGAGAGGGATAATTTGATATGACGTTCAGATTATGAGGGCTGGGCAGATACACCTCGAGTTCTACTGTATTACTTGGAAGTGAATTACCTTCATCATAGGAGGCAACAACATAGTAGTTATAATCTCCTTCCGGTAAACATGGGTCAAGATAATAGGTTTCCAAAAAGGTTCCGGTAATCTCTGCAATCATTTCTTCATTCCTGAAGATCTGATAAGCGTTTAGATTCCTGGAAGGCGTATCCCAGAAAAGTTCAATATCATTGAAATTTGAAATTTCTGCGCTTAAATTTTCCGGTGGATTCGTGCCGGAAACATAATCGTAGGTTAACGCTTTTATACAGAAATTACCTGTGTTCTGAAACCCGGAAGGGTCGTCATAGTAATAAAAATCTACCCATTCGGAACCATCATAATAATAGCTTTCGCCCGGATTAGCTGATGATTCCACTATGGTTCTGTATTTTGCTCCCAGAAGGACCGGCACATCCGAAGTTCTATCGTAAGGATGTCCTCCCGCAGACAGCCACAAATAAACATAAAATTCCTGATCAGACAGAAGATAAACCGATTCAGTCAGATCAACGGTATGAAATCCTGTATAGGCCATATTTCCGGATACTGCAGCCAATTCATTGCTTAGTATGCCCTCTGTGAAATCACCATAAATCTTTACTTCATAATCCACATCATCAGAAGCAGTAAAAAAGCTAACCGCATCAATCTGTTCCGAACCTTCTGTGGTGAAAGCATTAAAGGCTTCTTCACATTCTGAATAAGTGTCTCTCCAGCCGTGATAGTCGTGATAATAAATCTTGTCATACGGGATAGGTTCCACATTATAAAATGATATAGCTCCCATTTCTGGTTCCTGAGTAGCACATTTATCATAATAAGAAATCCAGAAATAGCCGTTATAACCCCAGCCGGAACCCCAGCTGTTCTTCACGATCCAGGCACCGGGCAAAGGAGCTTGAGTAACTCTGTTATCATCCCATCCCACAATAGATACAGCATGATTAGGCTCATTAGGGTCAGTTGGCGGTTGATAATGTTCATATTCATTATTGATAAATGAACCGCTGTAGGACATACAGGTGCCCATAACACCATGTTCCATCACTTTATTCTTGATCAGGTCAATGTTCTCCAGTTCTGTTCCGGCAACATACCATTCTATATCTCTGATATAATAATGATGGTAACCCGGAGCCCATCTCAAGGGAGGCTGGGCTATATTATCATAAGGAGCATCTACTTCTCGCACAGCACCTTCACCGCGAGACAGGTATGCCGATGTTACCCTATAATCACCACCTTGGTGAACTACAAGCCCGTTTCCTGTTGGTGGGTCATGGTCATCATTATTGTGCTGATTAAATCCATTCCACCAATCCAGATGGGCTTCAGATAAATCGGGTTCGCCATTTTCACCGGCAGCTTCCCAAACACCACTTATGACCATGTTTCCTTCCATGGCAGCATTAGCCCCAAAAGTCCAGCAAGTGCCATAAGGTCCCTGATTCTTTACACCTGTTACATAATTTATGCCATCTACATCTCTGAGATCATAAGTTTCAGGCGGATCCTGCGCCGATAATTGTGGAATACTGCAAAGAAATAGAATCAAAACAATGGCACTTATTAACCTTATATTATTCATTATACCCCCTATTTTATATGGATTTTCTACATTTAAACAAAATATCAGGGAATATACGTCAAGAATTAAGTTAATCAATAGCTAACTAATCCTGAATCATCATAAATTTCTGAAATTTCTTTATAATCTATATCTTTTTTTATTTCAGATAGGCTAATTTCCCTGTCTGCATTAGTCTTTTGTTTCCAAGTTTATAAAAATAAACCCCGGAAGGCATTTTTAAACCGGAATCGTTTCTGCCATCCCAGCTAACACTATATTCCCTGATCTTCCCAAATTTGTTATTTTCTTCATCTGACCGCGATTTATCTTCAAGGAAATTATTCTGCAAATTTTGCGAAAGATCCTGCACAAGCTGACCTTTTGCATTATAGATCTTTAATTGACAATTTTCAGCATCTTTAGCTGTTAATTCAAAACTAATCATTGTAGTAGAATTGAAGGGATTGGGATAATTTTTCAAATTAAAGTCAGTTCCAAAAAGATTTTCTTGAGCTGATGTAATGTTGTAATCTGTAAGCATATAACTGCCATCATCTGTGCAACAGATGATGTTGGGACAGTCAATGAAAGGACAATATGTAATGTTATTAATATTTAGATTGGGAAGTCCATTATTAAAAAAATGTAACTCCTCCTGCTCAGCATCCCAGAGTGCTAATCCTTCATTCGCAGCTGGTTCCTGCCAACCCACAAAAATCTTTTCCTCCGGTGTAATAAAAACTGAAGAGAGCATAGTATCCCAGAATTCCACTAACCAGCTGGCTCCAAAATCGTCCGAACTCCATAATCCTGAAGACCAGGACATATCTGGAAATATGGCATAGAGTTTACCAGACTGATCAAAATCCATATCTGTAATCAATAAATTTGATGGGGATTCTAACCACTCTTCTCCATTATTAGTGGAATAGTAAATTTCATTTTCATTGGCGGTAACAATTATATGTTCATCATATATTGCCATGGCATGACAATTCATTCCATCAAAAAATATCACATTTTCCCAATTGATCCCATTATTTGATTTGATTAATCCATTGGAACCCCCCGCATAATAAATCCCGTTATATTCGTTCCTTAATAAAAATGCGGGATTAATGAACCATTCCAGAATGGTAAATTCTGAGATATCAAGTGTAAAAAGATAAACGCCATCTGAGTATGATCCGTCTCCCATTATCATGATCAAATCTCCAGTTCCGGATAAGTCAGCATAGACATCCCAAACCGGTAAATTCCCATAGGAATATAATAACCACTCACTATTTTCAAAAATGTAAAATCCATTAGATGCACAAATGATCTCCTGATAGTTTCCATTTTCCAGAAAACACATATTGTTTATTTCTCCGGTTTCCAGCCCATAAACAGACCATTCATAAGCATTTAAAAAAAAGAGAGCCTGCAAAAAAAATAAAAAAAATACAGTCTTTTTCATTATTCCTCCTCAGCAGAATATTTTGAACTGCTTCATGAAAAGAAGTGTAGAAATTAATTATTTATATTTAATACAATCTCTGAAAAATATCCACTTATCTCAATGATCAATTAAAAAAATCCAGATAACTTCTGATCAATACTTGCCCAAATAAAATATAGATAAAGCTTGCAGCTATAAGAAAGGGTCCGAAAGGAAATTCTTTTTTCAGATCATGTTTTATCAGTAAAAGGGTAAGTAAGGCAAGAACTGATGACATTATAATGGCAAAAAATAAACCAAAAATGCCCACAAACATGCCAATTGCAGCTATCAATTTAATGTCACCACCACCCATAGCGTCTTTCCTGGTAAGCAGATGAAAGATATAAGCCAGCAGCAGAAATAGGGCAAAACCGGAAAAACTGGCTATTATAGCTGAGACTGAAGAAACATCAGAATCGGGTAATAGTGCAAATATCAAGCCTATAGCTATTAGCGGAAGAGTTAATTTATCGGGTAACAGTCTATCATTCAGATCGATAAAAAAGAGAACCAGTCCGAAAGAAATAAAGATCACATATTTAAAAAAGATAAGGTCGAAATTGCTTCCCAGCACCCAAAATAAAGCTATAAATAATAATGGGGTTAAAATTTCCACAATTAAGTGGTGAATTGGAATTTTTGTGCGGCAATTTCGGCATTTTCCTCTGAGAAACAAAAAACTGAAAATCGGTATGTTATCTCTTTTTAGAATGCTATTATGGCAGGCAGGGCAATATGAGGCAGGAAATACAACAGATTTTTTTTGTGGAATCCTGGAGATACAGACGTTCAGAAAGCTTCCCAACGCCATTCCAATAAGAAATATGAATAAATATGCCATTACCATTTTTTTTCTCACCAATAAAAAGCAGGGATTTGATATCAAATCCCTGCTTCATTATTGTAACTCTTCTATTTCAAGCCTGAACTGATGGCCAACCCAAGATTAAATATTGGTAAGTAAATAACTATAATTATAGCCCCGACAAGTCCTGCCATCAGGATAATAAGTATAGGTTCAATTAACGAGGTTAATCTATCTATGACAGAATCCACCAGCTTTTCAAAAAATTCTGCAGCTTTACCCAGCAGTTTATCCATATCTCCAGTATCTTCACCGGTGGAAATCATCTGCAGCAAGGTAGGAGAGAAAACACCAGTTTTTTTGAAAGCACCGGCAACGCTGTAGCCTTCTTTTACCATTATCCTGGCTTTTCTGACTGCAGATTCAGCCACAGCATTCTGCACCACATTTTCAACCAGTTCCAGAGTATCCATAATAGGTACACCGGAAGCCATCAGGATACTGAAAGTCCTGGCAAAATTACTCATGATGGAGTTGTAAATTAAGTTACCTATAACCGGAAATTTTAAGATCAGACTATCGATGATGTATCTACCTTTATCCGATAAGTAGAACAGAAAAAAAGCCATGACAGCTGATATAATTATCAGGAAAGCAAAAAAGATATTGTTCCTGATAAATTCACTTATCGCAATAGCTACCAGAGTGGGAGCTGGAAGTTCAGCGTTAAAACTTGCATAAACACTGGAAAATGAAGGAATTATATAATAAAATAATCCCCATATTACTACAAATAGGAAAAACAGGATAAAAATAGGATATACCAGAGCAGACCAAACTTTTCTACGCGTATCTTCAATTTTCTCCAGATATTCGGAAAGCTCATCCAGTACGGTATGGAGTGTTCCAGATATTTCACCAGCTTTAACCAGCGATATATACAAGGGATTAAAAACACCCGGATGCTGTTCCATCGCTTCTGAAAGGCTGTACCCTTTTTTAATATCATTTGCTATTCTTACCAGAACCTTTCTAAACTTGCTGTTCTTCTCTTCCTTTTCCAGATTACTGATAGATTTTTCGATGGTTAAACCCGCTGAGAACATAGTTGATAGCTGTCTTGTAAAGAAGACCAGAACTTTTAAACTAACTCCTGTTCTAAATTTATAAATTGCCAGCATTAATTTGTCAAAGAGTGACAATTTTCCTTTAAAGGCACCTTCTCCCGTAGATTTAACGGAAATTATTGTCCCACCTTCTCTGCTAAGTTTATCGATCGCCTCATCCATGTTAGATGCTTTAAGAACACCTTCAGAACGGACACCCTTTGCATTCTTTATTACGAATTGAAAACTTGCCATAAATTACCCTTTATATTTTTATGCTGTGTTTCTAATCAGAAACAGTAAATTTTATTATCTCGTTTATCGTAGTTAATCCCTGTCTCATTTTCTCTATACCTGCAGCATGAAGCGACTCCATGCCATTCTTCAAAGCTTCATTTCTAATATCATCCTGATTAGCGCCAATAAAAATCAGCTTTCTGATCTCCGGTGTAACTTCCAGCATTTCAAAAATACCTGTTCGTCCTGAATATCCGGTATTATCACAATGAACGCATCCCGTACCTTTTTTGAACTTAATCTCTTTCGCTTCTTCTTCAGATATGCCTGCTTCATCCAGTTCAATTTTGGTAGGAACATAATCCGACTTGCAATGTTTACAGATCATACGAACAAGTCTTTGGGACATCACCAGATTTAAAGAGGAAGCTACCAGATAGGATGGAATACCTATATCAAGCATACGTGTAATCGTAGATGGAGCATCATTAGCATGTAGAGTTGAAAATACAAGATGACCGGTAAGTGAAAATTTGATGGCAATATCAGCTGTTTCTTCATCACGGATCTCACCTATCAGGACAACATCGGGGTCTTGACGCAATACAGAGCGCAAAGCTCTGCTAAAAGTAAGATCGATCTTGGAATTCGTCTCAATCTGGGTTATCCCATCCAACCTGTATTCTACCGGATCTTCAACAGTAACAATATTAGTCTCTATATCCCTGATCTCTTTCAGGGCTGCATGTAAAGTAGTTGATTTACCACTTCCGGTAGGACCTGAAACTATATTGATACCGTAGGGTCTGCGTATCCATTTCTGGAAAGTATCCTGATTTTTCTGATTGAATCCCAGAGTTACCAGGCTGAAACCGAATTCTCCCTTATCAAGAAGACGCATCACAACTTTCTCACCCGTTACGGTTGGTGTAATAGAAACCCTTACATCAACACTTTTTATAGTAGTTTTCAGTGAGATATGCCCATCCTGAGGTAATCTGCGTTCAGCAATATTGAGTTTGGACATTACTTTAACCAGAGAAACAAGACCGGCATGTAATCCGATTGGTGGAGACATTACTTCACGTAACGCACCGTCAACCCTAAATCTTACCCTGGTCTCTTTAGTGAGAGGTTCAATATGAATATCGGTAGCATTAGATTTGATAGCTTCTGTAATGATCAGGTTTATCAGTTTAACGACTGGTGCGTCTGCATCATGTTTTGAATCTACAGTTATTTCATTTTCATCTTCATCAACGGCAACAAATTCAAAACTTCCGACCGCATCTTCAACCTGAGATGTTGTGCGTATGCTTTTATAATATCTTTCTAAAGTATCAGTTAATGTGCTTTCACCGATTAATACCGGTTTAATAGGTTTATTAAGAATCTTTTTCAGGCTATCAAGAATAACAATATTTTCGGGATCCGGCATAGCCACAACAATGCTGTTACCCTCTTCCTTAATTGCCATAACTCTATTTTCAACAGCAAAAGGTTCCGGAATCAATTTTACAATATTTGAGTCAAGCTCAAGTAGTTCATTTTCATCAATGATCTCATATTCCAATTGCATATGTAAAGCTTTCAGAAGATCATTTTCAGTTAAATAGCCTAATTTGCGTAAGGTTTCACCCAGCTTTAAATCGAAATTATTTTGTTTAACTAATGCCTCTTTCAATTGATCTTCCGTAATCAATTCAAGATGAATCAGAATTTCTCCGATTCTGGCAAACTGAGGATTAAATGTCATTAAATCTCCCTTTTGCTATAATCGATCAATCTACATATCTGAATAAAATTATAGTAACACTGTTATTAGTCTGGGTTCCAAGTATTTGTGCTGTAACAGTTGCGGTTGTAGTTCCCGGTCCAGCTGGAGTTGGTGCCGGACATTCGATCTTCTGGAACTGAACATCCTTATCGAGCCTGCCTCCTTCACCATCAATCACATGTGTAAGCCCGGTATAAGGATCACCAGTATCGGGTGGGTAAGGTGCCAGCGGTGTACCAAGAGTCGAAGAGAAAGTAACGATCTGGTTATTTATCGCATTATTCTGCCCGTCTTTAACAGTAATTCTTATTTCCGATTCCTTGGGTTGATTATCATTGAGAGTATTCCAGTCAAGATGCATTGGTACAGCGACCATATCTATCACAGGAAACTGAATCGGCAGAATCACTTCGTGGAGAAATCCTCCCACACCACCAACATTCAAAGATATTTGAATTAACTCGTTTGTAAAAGCTCCGTCGTAAGTAAGATAAGTATATGCCGTGCCTTGTAGGGAATCTCCATTAGCATTCTCATTACCAACAAATGCTGCTGCTTCTATTGAAGCAAAACCAGGTTCGTCTAATAATGAGAAGAATACTGCTGTTCCACTTCCAACCGGGTTACCGTAAAGGTCTGTTACCAGGGCTGCAACTTCCACCCGCCAAGCACCTGCGCCAATATTAACTCCTTCGTCATGACCACCGATTGTAAGCTCGGTTGAATTGGGGGGGCCTGCATTGACAACAATATTAGATTTCTCTGCACTGATAAGTGTTCCAGAATTATTGTAGGTATAAGCCCTCACCCTTACAATACCTGACTCTGTGCCGCTGTTTATGGAAACAATGGCGTGACCGTTGGAAGAAGTTGTACTGTCGGCATAACCCACATTATTAATATTTGTTCCCAGCGGATAATCTAATAATTCAAAGTATACAACTTTATTCTCATTAACCAGGTTTCCGCTCATATCTTTCAAGCTTACCGAAAGTTCAAATGATTCCTGTCCACCAGTACCCTGAACCTGAATGCCGACTACGCCCTGAAAATCAAAGACTATAGAGCTGACCTGATCTGATGTAACGGTGATAAAGGTGCTTGCTGTAGCTGAGTCTGCCACAGCATCGATCTGTGCTGTACCTGCCGTAACACCGGGAGAAAAGTAAGTAACAGCAATTCCATTGGTATCTGTTGCAGCATAGGCTCCAACATTTCCCAGGGTAGTTTGAAAAGTAACACCTACACCTGAAGTAACAGGATTATGATATTTATCTTCAACCTGAGCAATTATCTGGATATTTTGATTACTGTTAGCTTCTATTTCATAAGCTTCAGGAAATAGATAAAGGTACCTGGGAGTACCCGGATGTATTGTTATATCCTGTTCTACAAATACATGTCCGATTCTTGCAGTAATAGTAGTTTTACCCTGCTGATCACCGGCATTCAAATTAACTCTGGCTACACCATTAGAAGTTGTTGCGGAGGCAACCCCGCCAATTTCAACACCTTCGGAATTAACAAAAAAACCCAGTTCCGTTTCAAAGATTATAACTGTTCCATCAGTAACAATTCCAGCAGTATTGGTAGCTCTTGCTTTAATAGTTGCCAGATCGTCAATATTCAGTTCTAATGGTATCTGAGTAAACACAAGTGATTCTATTTCAGGAACGGCCTGAATCTCAACTTCAACTTCAGCTTTTACATCATAGATAAATGCTTCAATAGTTGCTGTTCCAATATCACCACTATCCCAGAAAGTGGTAGTTGCCACTCCCATACTGTCGGTTGGAATATTTTTTAAAATATGTCCGATATTTGATCTGAATGTTACATTCTCACCTGTTATAGCAAAATTATCATCATCCTTTACCAACACACTGATCTCAGAATAGGTAATATTATTGTCAGCATAGATGACTTCCGGATTAGCTGAAATACTGACTATTTTATACTGTGGCAGTTCAGCTGTCCTTTTATCACAAGAGCTTAGGAATAATGTTAATGTTATAACAAGGAGCGATACTAGAAAAACAGATTTTTTCAAACTCATAGTAACCTCCTAATTTCTTTCTATTAATTCTCTTTCCAGTCGTTGGTCTACCTTAAGCTCAACTTCGTCATCAAAAGAAACCACCCGGGGAGTTATCTCGATTATCAGGTCTGTATTCTCAATTACTTCATAACGGTGCTGGAAGAGTTTTCCTATGAAGGGCAGATCGCCCAACAAAGGTAATTTATTTATTTTTTTAGAGATGGAAGAATTCAATAAACCGCCCACAATAATTCTTTTTCCATCAGGAACAGTTACAGTGGATAAAGCTTTTCTAACTTTCGTTCGAGGTACGGATCCATTAACAAGTTCAATAACTGAGCTTACTTCCGGTTCAATCCGGGTTGTGATCTGTCCTTCTGAATTGACTTTCGGTTTTATCTTCAATATAATACCGACATCTTCTCTCTCAACCTGAACATTATTATTTTCATCGTAAACAACAAAAGGTACTACTTCACCAATATGGATCTCGGCTTCTTCACCGTTCAGGGCTGTAACTCTGGTATCTGTTAACAGTTGCGCGGCATTATTTTCAATCAGCCAGTCTATTGTTACATCAAAGGCATATAACTGGCGACTGAATTTGAACACATCGTCCCAGTCATCCATTTTCTGAAAATACTGATCCTGGGGCAGAACACCGAATTCTGTCAAATCTCCGTGAGGTGAGGTTAGATCATTATAATTGTATGGTAATCCCTGTCCATCACCAGATACAGGATCTTCTGCCAGTATAGTAGTGAGTTTATTGAGTTTGGACCAGTCAATTCCCACTTTTTCAGCTTCAGAAACTGAGATCTCAATAAGTCTGGCTCTAATTTCAATCTGTTTTTGCGGTACATCGATCTCTTGAATTTTTTTACTTATTTCAGCATAAGATTCCGGATTAGCCCTTATCATGATCGAGTTTTGACCTTCAATAGCTACTGAAGATCCAGGCATGAATTCCATAGCTTTTACAATCTTTTCTGCATCTACATAATTGAGATTAATAATGTAAGATCTTTCACCAACTTCTTCCTCTATGCGCTCCCTATCTCCAACAATAAAAGTTCTTTCTCCTATGAGGCGATAAGAAAGCCCTATAGATTTCACTACTAAAGATAAAGCTTGTTCAATAGGAACTTCCTTTAAGTGGATTGTAAGTTTTTTTTCTCTGACATCTTCCTGATTATCATCAGCTGATTCTAATGCTAAGACAATGTTACAGTCGCTTAGTTTTGCCAAAGTTGCTATAATATGAGCGATAGATCCATCTTCTGCATCAATGCTTACTTTTGTATTTAGCAGATCATCATTTGCATTTGCAGCGGATAAATTTATTCCTGCTGCCAGCAAGATAAACAAAAAGCTGATCAGAATTGATTTGGAATTAAAATTTAACGACTTCATCAAATCTCCTTTTGATATGTTTTTTACCAGTTATATTCTCTACTTTTTTGTGTTTTCTGATCCCTGATCTCTACAGGTTTGGGAGGAAGCTTAGTAACCGGTAGAGTCCCGTTTGAATTGTTATACTGATAGCTGATTTCACCCGGTCTTATATCGGTTATTTTACCAAGCTCAAAGTTATCACCTATTTTATAATGCTGGGTATTACCCTGATAAGAAATTGAAGCCAGTTTATCTCCAAATTCGGGAATTATAGTTGCTTCAAGTCTAACAATACTCTCGATTCTTTCCTGCCATTGTTTTTCCAGGTCCTGCCTTGTTTTTACTATCAGATTCTGTTCTAAAGGATCTTTGATAACTGTAAAAACAAATTTCTTCCTGTCCTGAATTGAACGTTCTATCTCATGTATTCTATCTAACAATTCATCGCTTAAGGCAATTTCTTTGTATTTCGATTCGGAGGGTATATTAGATACAACTTTCTTAAGGTAGTAGTCGTTAACAGCAAAAGCCAAGATCAGGATAACAACGAGGGCAATTACAAAATCTTTCAGATATTTATTTTCCATCTATGCCTCCTTGACGATCTTGAAAGTTGATAGATCCAGTGTAACCCTATAATGTGTTTCCTGGACTTCTTCATAAATTGTATTTTTATCGTCGGCTAAAGGTCTAACATCTATAGTTCTGATTTTAATTATATGATCAAAACTTTCCAGTTCCGACAGAAATTCGCCCAGTTGCAGAAAAGTGCAATTAAGTTCCATTGTATAAAGCTGTTCAGCATATCTTCTGTTAACTCCTATAATAACCTTAGGAACCATAGAATGTACTGCGATCTTGTATTTATCTGCCAGATTAGCTAATTTGAGAATAAAAGCATTGGATTCATCGGTTGTAAATTGTTCCTCATCAGAAATGCTGTTCTCAATAACTTTAGCTACTTCCAGCAACTGTTCATTCAGGACTTTTGCACTGTTCAGTTTTTCCTGTTCCAGCTTTATTGTATTATCATATCGCGTTATCAGGCGAACTTTAGAATTGATTGTCTTGCTACTGAAATAAAAAAAGAGGATTGCGGTTAAGATCATCAAGCATAAGAGAAGTAAATATTTCTGTTTCATTATAACCCCCTTTCATCAAAACTCTGAGCGACCAGATCAATTTGGAAACGCAGAATTTCCACTTCTTTTTCTACATCACGAGTAGATCGAACAATTTTTATATCCGGAAAATCCGTACTGATCTGTTCTTTCATTTTTAAATTTGCAATAAATTCATTGATCAGATCGAACTCTTTTTCATCCCGATCAAGCTTAGTAATGCCATAAAGCCTAAGTACGTCATTCTTAAAGGAGAAATGCGTAATTGCAATTTTATCGGTTGTCTGTTCCGAAATAGCTACCAGTTTCTTAGCCCAGAAAATCCTTTCTGTACTTATTTTCGAGAGTCTTTTCAGATCATTGGAAGAGAGAAATTTACCGCTGACATGATAGGATTCAATTTCGCTCCTGATATTTCTAAGTAAAGTCCTTCTACTATCAATTTTATTATTCAGATTAATGTTGAGAAAAATAACATATCCGTACAATAAGGCGGTGATAATGAAAAAGGCAAGTGCCGTATTGCGGAATACAGATTTATCCTGTTCTATCTTTCTTCTCATTTCACCGTATTTGTTTAAATTAATTTTAAAATATAATGGATTCATGCTCTCTCCTCTATTCCGGTCTCATTGCCAGCCCGAGAGCCAGTGCCAATTGAGGATCTTGTTTATCTTTGAATTTTTCAGGCATTTCTAAGCTTGAAAAAGGATTGTAGATTTCTACCGGTATGTTCAGGTTTTCCTCAATGTATAATGGAAGCCCTTTAACTTTCGCACTACCGCCAGTTAAAAGTATTTTCCTGAAATCACTGTTTCCGGCTTCCTTTACATAAAATCTTAACGATCTTTTAACTTCCATGACTATTTGTTCAGCAGTAGATTTTTCTGCAATATTAAGAGCCAGCAAAGAGGAAGATTCACCTTCTTTTTCTTCCTTTACAATGCCATGTTCCTTTTTATATTCTTCAGCCTGCTCGAAACCCAGATTATTACTTTTCATGATCTCTCTGGTAAAGCTGTAGCCTCCGAAAGGAATATCACGGGAAAAGAACTTTGCCTGCGGTCCGTATATCACCATATTTGTTTTGTGAGCACCCAGATTTAAGATAATGTATATTCCTTCTTCTACATAAGAATTCAAGGCAAAACTATTAGCAACAGCCAGCGATTCAATATCAACTATACCCGGAGCCACACCGGCATCGGAAAGTATCTTGGAATGTTCATCCAGCAGATCTTTTGTAGTAGCTGCCAGAAGAATATTCATATTATTGGTTCTCTCTTCAATATTTAGAACCTGATAATCAAGCAGCATGTCCGAACCGCTGATGGGAAGATGTTTCTTGGCTTCAAAGAATAAAGCCGATTCCAGTTCCTCCTCCGGCAGGAAGATCGTTTTTATCTGTTTAATGCTTGTATTATCCCCACCAATGGAAGAGACCAGATGCTTGACCTTTTTGGGATTGATCTTTAATGATTTAAACATACCGTTCAATACCGGAGCATATCTGTCTGGAGAAAGATCTGAAGGGGTGTATTCCAATCCTTCCGGAATTGTTGGTTTAATTTCATAGTTCAAGAGTTTGAATCCACTGTGGAGCTTTCTCAGGTGTACCAGCTTAATGCTGTGTGTACCCAGATCAAGACCAACGGATTCCTTGAACTTTACAACTTTCTTTTTTGCCATATTACCTCACCATTAATTAATTAACAAATCTATATTTACCATTCAAATTTATTCATCCGGTGTTATAAAAAACCAGGTCTGTTCATCAAAAGCCGTCAGTGCCTCTTCGCCTCCCCATTGTCCATTATAGACCTGAGGATAATCAGGCGGCTGGACAAACAAAAACCGCTGATCATAATGATAATCTTTATAGTATCCTGTGGAGGGATGGTATCCATCATAGTGAAAATCATCAAGATCCCATTCATTGTTGGGATGATTGTAAGGATCTATTCCTGATCTGTGTACAAATCCTCTTCTTCGTTGTGCGATGGCACCGTAAAGATGGATAGTACCCCTTTCAAACACTATGTCCTGCCTGTCTTCCGGCCAGACGGGATTATACCAGGGATAATCAGTTCCGTATGGTTCTACATAATTGTATGTGGGAGATCCATTTGCTGAATTTGGATAGCTGTTAGAATAGTTTAAATAATTGTAATTATATCCGCAGGGCAGCCCATCAGGTGGTGGTGCTCCATGTAGATTGAATCCACCTATATTAGGAGGAACGAAATGATTTATCGGAAAAATATATTTATGCAGATCAATATAAGTATAGGTGGTTTCCTGTAAAGTATAGGGGCTGGCAGCAACAAAATTTGGAGTTGAACCGTGAGGATGCTGATATTCAAAGGTAAAAATACCATCATAATGACAGGACATTTCACCATAAAGTCCTACATCTCCCTCGCCGATTGCTGCATACGCTCCATACATATTAATATTATTGCAGTTACCGTCCCTCAATGTACCTTCGGCAGGATCTATATGCTTATATTTAATAAATAATTTCCCTTCCGAAACCAGGCCGAAATAATCTGACCTGTTCGGGCTATCCTCATCATCAGGTGGAGTACCGGGAGTTGTACCATAATATTCAATATTATCTGTTATATAAACATCTTCGGAACATCCCCAGGTCTGTCTGCCTCTTACAGTACCTTCAATCCAGAGTTCAGCTCCATCAACATAAACTGAACGATTATTAACCGTTCCACTTGGTCCCGGTGACCAGATAGTATCATATATAGCTACCTGGTTTACCCAGAGGGAATCAGAATCTTCAAACCAGTTACCTCCGGCATTAATGACTGCGTTAACCCAGTTCTCATTTTGGGGGTACCAGCTGTATACAGTAAAATTTTCATATCCGTCCAGCTCTATACGTCCTACATAGGAATCAAATCCACTTACGCTCAGTTTAACATAGGCGATATCGCAATCCTGACCATCAAATATTCTGTCGCCGTTCTGTTGTAAATCACTGGCATCTGGAGAAAAAATGATAGATGAAACATTTTCCTGCCAGCCTGGTGCTGGTTCGTGTCTAAATATTTGATCCATCGGAGCACCGCTCTCTGCAAGCCTTGTTCCATCTGGATACTTTCTAAAAATACCTGCAGTCGTAACCATGTCATAAAAGGTTGGCCAGTTGTTATTCGATCCTCCACCCGCCTGTTGGATCCAGATATCATCATTACTGTGAACCTTGCCGTGAAATACATCCGGTCCCCAGAATTTAACCAGCGAGGCGTCATGACCTCCGTCTGCATTTTCGGAAGTTTCTTTATCTGTAAAATACTGATATTGAGCCAGACTCTCATTTCTCATATATCTGGTAGTTGATCTTTGAATCGGTGAAAAATTGGCATTCTGAAAAGGTCGTGCTCTTTTTGCAGTAATAGAGGATGTAACTTCTACAACCTGTTCAGTTGCATATCCCATAAAATTTGAAATCATTTTAACGCGTGACCTGCTGTTTATATTATAAGTTGTATTTCTGTGTGGTTCGTTGATCTCAACTGTGCGGGGCGGTAGGGGTCTGTTCTGATTATATTCAATACTGAGATGAGTTCTTCTGTTTTCGCTTCTAAGCAGAATCTCTTCCTGTATCATATCCTGCTGATACTGAGTTTTAAGCTGATCTGTCGCCACCAGGTCGGTTAGTGAAACTGCTGAAATTACTGAAACCAGAGCAACTGAAATAGCTGCCACAAATGAGATTATTGTTCCGTTTTCATTTTTTAATATCCTAATCATTTCAACCTCCCGGTTAAATCTTTCCTGCATTTCCTACTAAAATTGATGTTTTATATTTGATCTTTTTCGTGTTTTTTTCCACATCCTCTTCTGGAGTCTGTTTATCCAGTTTCTTACGGAATCTGACCTGAGCCTCTATTTCAAGCCCCAGTAATAAAACGTCGTTTGCATTTCCTTTCACGGGACTGAATCTCAGATCTGTGATTCGGAACATATTAAAATTTCCTATCTTTCTGTTTTCGGAAGGAAACACTCTATGATCGGTAAAACTTTTAATTCCATAATATCCGTTAGCCATCAGCTGACCATTATTATCCAGCCAGAAATTTGCCGAATAACTTTCTTCTCCCAAGCCCTGTGAAACAACAACAGGAAGGATTTTTATCTTTTTCCCGGCATTCTGGATGGAAATCTTTCCAGCTGTCATTACTCCAATAATACCTTCACCGTCTGTTACATTCTTTTTTGTTACACCGTATCTGATGGTTTCAACAGCATAAAACAGATCATCCTGAAGCTGAGTGAAAAGTTTTGTTTCTTCATAGGTAGTGATAAAATTTACTAAAGCCAGTCCCATTATCAGAAAGACTATTGCTGCCAGTGGTAAGGAAGCAACCAGGTCGGGCAGGAAAATACCTGAACTGTCTTTTAATTTTACCATGATACCCTTTTTAAAAGAGTTTTTAAAATTATATTTTTTCAGGCTCATAAATTAGCCCTTCGAAAGTAATCTTCATACAAAGTAATATATTTAGTCTTCATAGGCATGAACAGCATCTGAGGTTCGGTCCATTTAACCCTCAACCTAACCCGGTCGTACATAACATTCGGAGATACCTGAATATCTGTATAAGTGTCAACCAGCGGGTAAGGAGAAGGTATGGAAACAATCACCTTATTATTATTATGTTCATCTATCACCACTTCATCATATAAATTAATGATATTATTGACGTTAACATAATTGTTTCCCAGATTCCTGTTATGATATCTTATCAATTCCATTTTTGCTGATGCCACCAGTAAGGCAGACCGATAATGATAATTCTCAACTGCCTTGGATCTGGCTACAACCGAAGCTATAAACAAACCTGCCACCGAAACCGTCACAATAATCAGGGCAGCCAATACGTGAACCAGACCAAAACCTTTTTCTGAAGCGAGAATCTTTTTAAACATTAAAATCCTATCCCCGATACAAACATTTTAGGATTGTCTGCCACATCCACAGCAACCTTCCTGTCCAGAAGTCCATTCATGACATGATTGTATAAAGACTGATCCAGAGACTGCATACCTTCTTTTGTTCCGGATTGGATAACGGAAGGTATCTGGTAAGTCTTATCTTCTCTGATCAGATTTCTCACAGCTGCATTGGCAATCATGATCTCTAAAGCCGG
This sequence comes from Candidatus Cloacimonas sp. SDB, assembly GCA_001412425.1. Lineage (GTDB taxonomy): Bacteria > Cloacimonadota > Cloacimonadia > Cloacimonadales > TCS61 > SDB. Next base: position 5,479 of record LKUH01000320.1, on the reverse strand, counting down.
AACACGTCCATTACCTTCTTTTAAGGGTAATAATGTCTGAGCCACAACAGCCTGTAATGATTCGGAAAGCATTGATCTGATCTGTCCCTGCTGCTCCTTGGGAAACATGTCAATTACACGATCAATGGATTTTGTAGCACTGCTGGTATGAAGGGTAGCCAGCACAAGATGACCGGTTTCCGCTGAAGTTAAAGCAAGAGAAACTGTTTCCAGGTCTCTCATCTCACCCACCAGAATAACATCAGGATCTTCACGGAGAGCGGATCTTAAGGCTGCAGTGAAAGACCAGGTATCGTGACCCAGTTCTCTTTGGTTGATCAGTGAATTTTTACTGACATGCACGAATTCAATGGGGTCTTCAATTGAGATCACGTGGCAATGGCGATGATCGTTGATATAGTCGATCATAGTAGCCAGAGTAGTTGATTTACCGCTACCGGTAGGTCCGGTGACCAGGATCAATCCTCTTCTCTTTAAAGCCAGCCGTGCTAAAATTTCGGGCAGATTTAAACTATCAAAACTTTTAATTTCATTGGGAATTACACGAAAGGCAACAGCTCTTCCATTTAATTGGTGAAAAGCATTAACTCTGAATCGAGTCTTATCATCCAATTTTGTTGAAAAATCTATTTCCAGCTTTTCTTTAAAAAGTGTCAGTTGAGATTCATTCATTACACTTTTAATCAAATCGTCAACTTCTTTTACAGTAAATCTTGGCAGATTCAGTTTTCTCATTTCTCCATGCACACGAACCATGGGAACTGAACCTGCGCTGATATGTAGATCTGAAGCACCAGCATCAGCTGTAAACTGCAATAATTGCTGAATAGTAAGGGACAAAAAACACCTCCGGATTAATCTATAATATCATCATCCTCATCTTCATCATCTATACCGTAGCCATGATATTCAGCATCGTCAACATCATACCATACCTGTTTTCCTTCCCCCTGAGGAAAATCCGCAGTTGAGGTTGCAACATATCTTCTAGGTGGGCTTCCAATTACTTCAAATTCCCAATTTTTTTCTGTAGCGTTACCCAGCTTGGCATCTTTCATTGCATCTTGAATGGAGTAGTTTTCAGTAGAACCATAGGTCTGATAGTAAATACGGTATGCACTTCTTAAAGCGGCAATTGCAGATTGAGCTTCAGTGGCTCTGGCTTTTTTAACGTAACTCATGTAGATGGGTACAGCAATAGCTGCCAAAATTGCGATAATTACAACAACCACCAAGAGCTCAACAAGACTGAAACCCTTTTGATTTTTTAATTTGTTAAACATCCTGTGTCCTCCTTAATATAATTGAATATCTTACTGCAAATTTCGTGCCAACATTGAAAGCTGGAAGTATATTGTCAAAATAATTCAACTTATCTTGTCCAAATCAAATTATAGTTCAAAACAGTTACTGGATCCAGCTTAATTTTAGAAAATATTTTCTCTTGAAAAAAAATTATGCTTGTACAATATTTCATAATTTAAAAAAATATAGCGATCTGTTTAGATGTAAAAAATGTTATCAGATATTCTTGAGCTATTTCTACTTCAAAAGCAGCAATTTGGATATCTGCTCAGTATTTCCGGTTTTATATCGAACAAAATAAATTCCGGAGGATACTTTTTGATGATTGCTGTTTACCCCTTCCCAGAGAAATTCGTAATTTCCTTTTAAGAGCAACCCACTAAATATTGTATTTATTTTTTGACCCTTAATATTATAAATTTCTAATTCTACAAAAGAATCCTGGGGTAAATTGAAGCGGAAAGTTGTTTCCGGATTAAAAGGATTCGGAAAATTAGATAAAACACTTTTTTCGGTAATAGTATTGGCTAATGTTAGCCCATTGTTAATTGATATGCTGCCCTGATAACTTCCGCTGTTCTCGGCTGTGAATGTTACAATTTCGTTTTCATTAAGCTCGGTTTGTAATTCTTCGATGTCCATGATAATCTCATAGGTTGGAAGGACTTCCAGAAATTCAGTCCTGAAATAAACAGGACCTGGTTCATCTATTGCGAATTCAAAATCCCAGATCTCTTCATCGGGCACGGAGTTGCTTAATGTATGACGATATTCCCAGTTTAATTTTTCGTAAGGAAAGGTTGAGTCGGCAACAGTGTCTTTAATAAAATACGCAGAAATTGCCTCCAGAAAGGGTTTTACGGGAGGTTCGGGAAGGTCATATTTATAATCATACTGCTGCGAAGCTGTGTTGCTGAAGCCCAGAACCAGCTCATCAAAGTCTTCCGCATTCTGATAAAGTTCAATTTTCACCTGAATATCAGGATCAGGGAATAGATAATAAGAATTGTTATAAGGAATAAAAATACATTTCGGATCCAGCAGTTGCTCTGCCTGACAATACAACCAGAAAGATTCTTTCGGCTCTATTTTGGAAACAAGTTGATATTCTCCCGAATATCCTTCTTCTGTATCTATTGTTCTATAAACATAAATCGCTCTGGAAATGAATTGATCCCTCACTGACTGATTGAAGGTCAAGTTATTCCCCTGAAACTGAAATTTCAAGTCTTCAACATCATAACTGCAGAGATGCGGATTGGCCACCAGATTCCAACCTGAAGAAAGATTATGTGAATGGGTCTCCTTCTCAATTAATGAATCATCCAGATACTCTGATGGAGAAAGAGTTTTCAGCCAGTAACCTTCACCAAAATACATGGTGTCTGTTGGGCAATAACCATTTTCATCATCAAGCTTATACAGCTCTGTTCTATAAACAAAATCTTCAGACATTTGAAGTGGATTTTCCAGCCAGGGATTTGAGATCATCTGCCAGCCCTGAACAGGTAAAATAGCTTGCTCAAGCGTGAAAAAACCTATAAAGAAAGGAGAACTTCTTAGAAAAAATTCATCATGTTCAGTATAGATATCCAGGCTGAACCTGGCATTCTGCATAGTCAAATCAGCCGGCACAATCCACTGATAGGAAGTTTGAGAACTTGGCAGGTTGGAAGCAATTCCCAGACTGTCTTCATAATTACTAACAAAAAGATCTACATGATCGACCAGCTCAGGAAAGTCAATGTTCCAGTTGATCAGTAATTCATCATTTTCCTGATATATTCTGTTAGCCTGATAAGTAAAATAGACATTGGGCAGTATATTACCCCAATATAATGTAAAAGTGATAAAATTTGAATCAGAAACTGTAAACTCAACCTCATCGTCTGCTATATTTTTCATTTCACCCGTAGAAAAGTTATAAACGTATAGTTTTTCAACATTCCTTTCATAATTATCAGAAACCTTGAGTTTTAACGATTCTCCTACAAGCTCGGATCTCACTTTTAAAGTCCAGGTTTGGTAGGAACTTTCAGGATCGTAAATTCCCATAATTTCTCTGCTTAAATAAATTCCTTCCGCACCCCAGCTGGATTCATAAAAAGCAGAATAGAGAATATCATTTTCTTGAGGGTCCGGTTTAATAATGTCGTATAATTCGTCATAATTATCTGAAGCATAAGGGTTAGCAGAAAAAGCTACGGAGTCCAGCAAGGTATTTTCAGGATCATAAAATTCTAAAAAATAGATTTCCCGGGGAGAACACTCTGCTTCAGCTTCATAAATATATTCAAAAGCAGCCTGATTTACCGAAGCTATCTGATAGGAATAAAACTCTCCGTTCTCAGCCGTAAAATCATGATATTGGTACAGATTCCCCTGTTCGTTTCCACCTAATAATTCCAGATTGTTATGATAATCATCCAAAATAATATAGGGTGTGTCCAGGGTTCTACGATATATCCTGTAACCCAGAACATTACTTTGCTCAGCCATTTCCCATTTAAGACTGGTTTTGGCATCTTCTCCTGTCGCACTGAAATCAGCAAATTCAGCCGGAGCAGTTATGGCATAAACCTCTGAGGAAAATCCAGAATAATTCTCGTTGTAATCTATTGCTCTTATCATAAAGTAGTACTGCTGATTTTCCTCCAGATCGGAAATAGTGAAAGAAGACAGATCCGGACAAGCCAGTATCTGCTGATCAAAACGATCCAGATTTACATAATTGAATTCAGTAATATGATCTGTATTATAATATATTTCATAGGTTTTAAAATCGTAGCTGGAGACCGGCTCCCAGGATAATTCAATTTCATTATAACCCATATAATTTATGCTTAGACTCGCAGGTGTCAACGGAACCAGATCATCATCCATAATGAACATATCTGGCAATACTTCAGTCATAGCATTGATAAATGGCTCGTAATATTGTAAGGTCATATCAAAAATCTGATCCATATTAAATTGTCCGGTTTCAGTATCATATCCATAAAACCAATTTAGATTTGATTCAATTTGCGGGTAGCAGTTGGGAAGCTCATCCATCTCCAGATGAAAAAAGGGTTCAAAAACATCGTAGCTGTTCCAGTTCAAAAAGGAATAAAGCATTTGACGATTTTGAGAATAGCCGACCAGATCAACCTCGTTGTTCACTGCATAACTCGTGTCTGCATCTGAATAGATAAATTCGAACTCGTTGTAATGCACACTGTAGAAATCATTTAGATATACAATACTGTTATCCCCTATAGTATTTGGTTCGTGGATCAAATGATTTGAAGCATTTATTACATCCAGTTTAAGATCGGACATATCCCTGATAGGTAAATTGGGGCAGGTTTCAGCATAACCGGCTGAGATCTGGCAATTGGCATATCCCATATGGCGATCCCAGTCATAACTGTGGATTTGAGACGAAAATTCACGCCTGTCGAATTCTTCTCTTATTTTATCGCAAAAATGATTGTAGGCTTTAGTATAGGCATGGTTGGTATTTCGAGAAGGATCACTCAGCGATTTACTGTTATTGTAACTTCCCACTTCTGTCCATTCAACTTCTCTTCCCGCTCCGGCAATCTGCAGGAACATTGCATCCCATTCCTGAAAACATTTTATAGCTACAGGAGGAGTCATATAGTCATCACAAGGATGTACAACAGTTATTATGATGGGATTAAGTGCTTCGGGATTGAAAAGGTGAATTCCCCAACCGAAATCAAAACCTCCTATCTCGTCATCTTCAGTTTCAGGAGTGCCGTTATCATCATAATAGGACATATTTAACGTTTCTCTTATCATATAATATGTTCTGTCAGTATCAGTGTCATGAAATTCTACTATCTCAAAGGGAAAACCATTCAGTTCCAGATACCATTCCGCAGATTCAAGATCACCCTGCAGGAAATACTCAACTGCCGTTTCCCAGATATCAAGTTCGGCTGCGCTGGCTATGTTAAATTCTCCGAAACCATTTAATTGTCTGTCGTAAGGTGCATAAAGATTATAATTGTCCGATGCGATCCCTTCACTGATATGGCTTATCCAGTTATCATATTCACAATCTTCAGTTGTTCCATATAAAAAATCTCGTAAAGATGCGGTCTCCTGTAAAACACAAAATGCCTGAATTTGAAGTAGAAACAAACTAATGATAAAAAAATATTTC
>LKUH01000319.1 GCA_001412425.1 Candidatus Cloacimonas sp. SDB | reverse complement strand
TTATAACCGATAATTTTTTCAGTTCCACCGGTTACGGCTGCAGGAAATCCGTACAACGAATAAAAATTGAACCTTTCTATCGCAGAATTATTATAAAAGGGAAAATCTGCCAGGACAGGAAAATTATTAAGGATAAATATCTCATCGCTCAGCAATTCAGATTGATCAAGCCAGAGATCTAAAGTCAATGCATCGTTAAGCTGAATGAAATTTTCAACAAGAACAAGATTCTGAAACTGGGTGAAAAGTTCGTAATTTAAGCTTATGCTGTTATTATATCCAAAAGCATCATCATCACATAATATCGTTGCCGAAAACCTGTATTGAGAAGCAGTATCAGGCAAGGTATACAAATATTCAATTTCTCCGCTCAGATCGATTAAAAGCTCTTCACCGGCATCGAGAGAGTAATTTTCGTTTGGTACAGGTATCGTATCCATAACACTGTAAAAAGGAGATGTAATTGAATATAAAATGAAGATGCTGTCCACAACTTCGGAATGGTAATTATGCAAAAGAAATAGCGGATATACATCCTGCGAAAAGGCGGGTTCGCTGCTTAAATAAAATTCGGTCAGTCCTATATCTATTACATCTATCGAAAACTCGCCCTGTAAACAAACCAGGAATTCAGAGTTAAAATTATGGGAAGACATGCTGTAGTAAGCTTCGTCACTTTCATCATAATAATAACTGTGTTGCCCTCCGCCTGCAGAAGCTGACATATACTGCCCCATCTCGCTGGTCTCGTAGTCTACTATTACCCAGACAACTGAATCCAGAACAGTTTCTGAAAAAGGGAATATATTCCAGCCGATCTCAATTTCGCCCGGATCTACAGCTTCCTGCAAAATCGGATTTCCCAGGTCAGGCTGATTAACATTCTCCAGATAAAACGCAAAGGAAATGCTGCCTTCGGAGACTAAATTGGGAAAGTAAATCCAGATGTCTGCAGTTGTAAATTGGGCTGGAACTCCCTGAAAATAATTTCTGAAATCAAATCTGACAGCCCAGCTGTTTGACCCATACCAATGCTGATCGTCAGAAAATTCATGATAATAAGCCAGAGAATCCTGAACACGAAATGTAACATCTTCACTGGAAGCAGGAATAAAATCTATACTTGAAAGATTCGACAAAATCACTAAAAATGTGACGATCATGAAACTCCTGATCATTTTACCTCCTGCAAAACTCAATGTTTAAAATCTTAAATATCATTTTCATTATTTGTCTTTTGCTTGAGTTTTTTGATAATACCGCCATCTTCTATGAACCCAAAACCACTGTTCAGGATATTTAAAAACGTAATTCTCAATTTTTTTTGATACAATCTGGGTAAGTTCTTTCACCGAATTTTCAGAATTATCAAACTGTTCCACTTCAATCATAGGTTCAAATTTCAGATAATTACTGCCATTTTCTTTTCTTAAAGCTACTCCGGGTACAATTGGAGTTCCGGTTTTTATCGCGATCTTGGCGGTGCCATTATAAGTTGACGCAGGATAACCCATAAAATCTATAATAATTCCTTTTTTGCGAGCATTCTGATCTAACATGATAGTTACAATATATTCCTGTGTCAATAATTTCAATATCTTTCTAAGAGCTCGTTTTTTTTCGATCAGAACACAGTTTTCGTCATTCCTGATCCGATTGTTGAATTCGTCAAAATAGCGATTCCTTAACTTTTTATAGATCACGGATAATTTATTCGTTCTGGCAATATAACGTCCAGCCAGTTCCCAGTTTCCAAAATGCCCTGAAGCTAAAATTACACCTCTTCCAAGTGCTAAAGCTTTTTCCAGATGTTCTCCCCCTTCAACTTCAAACTGATCATATTGATCATTGATGTCGGCAAAATACGTTTCAGCTGCAGTTAATCCTAAATGTCTATACATCTCACGCATTATTTTTGCAATTTCTTTCCTGCTCTTTTCCGGAAAAACCATATGCAAATTCCGTTCCGCCACTTGCTTTCTTATACCAATAACCATGCCAGCGAAGATGAATAATCTGGTAATAACAAATCTATTTACTCCGTAGGGAAATAACCTGAATATCCTGTAAAAAAACAGGAATAAAATGAATTCCAATTTGCTCTTTTTACTCTTTTTCATATTTCAGACTCCCTCTTCTAATCCAAACTTAAATATCTGATATTTTGGGCAACTGAAATCTGTTCAAATAAGAGATTTCTTTCTTGACTTCAACAGATGATTTTTATTTCTTTCATCATTAATTGGAGGTTTTAAGTTGAATATACTTGCCCTGGATACTTCATCATCATTCGGTACCATAGCTGTAGCAAAAAATGATAAATTAACTTATCTAAGCGTTATCGATATCCAGGCAACTCACTCCGAAAGACTTATGCCCCAAATTGATAATGGGTTGAAACTGGCACAGCTTAATATGAAGGATCTGGATCTTATCTGTGTCGGCAACGGACCCGGATCTTTTACCGGGATCAGAATCGGTCTGGCTACAGCTAAAGGCCTCTGTCTTGGCAATGAAATACCTTTACTGCCCTTCAACACGCTGGCAATTATTGCGAATAATCTTTATAAACCTCAATATCCTGTTCTGGTGGTGCTGGATGCTAAAATGAATGAAGTCTACGGAGCTCTTTATTCACCTGAGATGCAAGTAATAATACCTCCTCAAAATGCGGAGCCAGCTGAATTATTTAAACAGATTCAGCAAAAAGTAATTATCACAGGCGACGGAGTTGCCAGATATAAATCTGTTTTGGAAGAACAGGAAATTGAATTTGAGACAGTCCTGGCACATCAGAACATCTTATATGCCTCAACTATGATCGGTCTGGTTCTTCATCAGAATATAATACCGAAATATGATTTTGATTTTATTGCCGATCTGGAGCCTTATTATCTACGACGTTCTCAGGCAGAAATTGTTAAAGCAAGAAAATCCGCAAAGGAGAATTGATGGAAAACAGACCCAGCTGGCATCAATATTTTATGGAAATGGCTAAACTTGCCTCAACCCGCTCCACCTGTCTCAGAAGAAAAGTGGGTGCCGTTATAGTAAAAAACAATCAGATCCTTTCTACCGGATACAATGGAGCACCCAAAAGGATAAGACATTGCAGCGAAACAGGTTGCATAAGAATGATTAATAACATTCCCTCCGGTGAAAGACATGAGCTCTGCCGTGGTGTTCATGCTGAACAAAATGCCATAATTCAGGCAGCAGTATATGGAAATTCCCTGAAAAATGCTGTGATCTACTGCACTAATCAACCCTGTGTAATCTGCTCTAAAATGCTCATAAATGCTGAAATAGCAAGCATCTACATATTACATCCCTATAAAGACGAATTGGCTCAGGAAATGCTCCAGGAAGCCGGTATTGAAATGTACCAGCTGGAAGGTGATAAAATTATTAAAATTCTGTAAAAAAACCCTACCATTTAACTGATAGGGTTTTATAATCTGCTTTATAAACTGAAGTGCAACTATTTTTTCAGATCTGAAATAGCAGGTTGGAAATACCTGTAGATATTGTCATAGACAACATACAAAAAGTCTGTTTCATTATTTTTCTGAACAACATACTGTTTGCTCTCTTCGTCTTTTGCTACAAATTTAAGCATAATTTCTTCTCCCGAATAGAGTTTCAACTGAACTGTCAATTTGGGATTATCAAATTTATCGGCATAAATCTCATATTCATTATCGATAAATGAAGATATTCGGAAAGTTTTGCTGTTATCTAACAGGGTATTAAACGACCTGTTGTTTTCCCCGATAAAGAAACTGGAATCTCCTTCAGTATAATGCCATAAACTGTCTGTAGCTGAAATCGTGTAAGATCTTTCCGGCGAAAAAACTTTGATCTCAGCAGGATCTTCTTCCAGCTTAATTATCTCCTTATTCCTCCAGTTGTCAGATCTTGGTATAAGAATGGAAGAAATATTGTCATAGAGCTGATAAACTTCACTTGCATTATTATATCTGCCGTGAGAATAATTATAATTGCTGCTCTTCCCAATATAGGCAAATATTAATTCTTTCCCTTTTTCATCGTAGATCTTAACAGCAGTTCCCAGGCTATCCGTAACGTTATAAGTCTCAAAAGCTGATTCTGATTCGGAAACCGGAATACGGGAAGTTTCTACCGGAATTGCCCTGTCAAAGAGATCTTTTATCTTTCTACTGGTAGGTGGGAATTTCACCGGATGATCTATCATCCATTTATTCTCTGTTTTAATCAGTTTCAGCGTATCCTCTAAGGTAAAAATCTCAATTGCTCCAATTCTAGTTGAATCAATGTCAAAAAATCTGATCCGACGTTCAGTCTTATCATTTGTCTTTATGATCAAAAATACGATTACAAGGATTACTAAAACTGCCAGGTAGATAGTACTCTTTTTATTCATAAAGCTCTCCTAAAAATTTTCTGCGTTTAATTTCTTTGCGGTATCTAATGATCCCGATCAGTATAAGCAGCAAGGAAGGGAGCAAAATATTTGCCCATTTCACAATCTTTCTGCCGGTATTGCTGATCTCTTTCAGGGGCTTGAATTCGGTTTCTCTAGCTCTGATCTCAATAAGAGTGCTCTCGGATGCCATATAATCTACGGCGTTAAGCACAAAATCCAGGTTGCCCTTAACACCAGCGCCACCATTATCCTGAATGAAATCCGCATCTGTAACAACTAAGATTGCTGCCGATTCTGTGAAAGGTATAACATCAGGATACAATTCATTATCAGCAAAAAAACTGTTTATCCTGCCTGTATAAATTCCTGAAACTACTTTGGGACCTTCCAATAGAATGTTTTTTAAATTTATGTTCATATAATTGCCAACAGAAATGTCAAGTTGTGGCGCTTTCACTTCACCTGAATTATCGGATGTAAAAAGCAGCGGCTCAAAGGTTAAACCTTCTGTTAATCGTAAAGTATCCAGCTCAGATGCAAAAATCAACTGCATCTGTTCCAGGTTCTTGACGATCATGTTCTGTTTGTTGACATTATTGATGACCGGGAAAAACGGATAATTTACCGGAGTCATAAATCTGAACATTCCCTGTTGTCTCTGTACCTGCACCTGTCCGCATTGAGCATCAGTTACCAGGTTGGATTTAAGAAAAATTCCGTAATTTCTGAGAAGTTGAAACAAATTGGATTCTATCAAAGCAGCCTGCTGAGTTTGAATATCAGTAGTAATCCTGTCCTGGAAAAAAATAATATTTCTTCCGGACATGATATATTGATCCAGATTATAAAGTTGTTCCGTGCTGAGAGAATCTTCAGTTCCGGAAAAAACCAGAATTGAAACCGCTGATTCCACCGGATCCTGCAGATCGATCACCGAAACTTCATAACTGTCTGCCAGCAATTGCCTTACGGTAGAATGGATGTCGCCAGGATTCTGTTGTCCCTGCATAGCAGCCATTTCATTCAGTGGTTGAGATTGAAAGAATGCAAGCTTTTTCATGCCTTGAGCTGTGATCTTTTTTATAAGCTTGGTAATATCATATTCCAAACCTCTTGTATTCTGGACTAATGGAATTGATTCAGTTTTATCCCGGTAAAGAAATGCGAGGCCCAGGTAAACTTCCCGGATTTCAAGTTTATCGTTTTCTACTACCCGCATCTGCACGGGAAATATCTGATTCTTACCAGCTTCCTCTTTCAAAGTAGCTTCATCGGAAGGATCAATAAATTCAAACCTTAATTTCCCTCTGGAATAAGCCTGATATTCTGAAAGCAGATCCTGAGTATAACGTCTTGCATCCGCATATTCACCCGGAAGATTTTTGGAAAAATAAGCCTTGATAACAAGTCTATCATCCAGATCCCTTGCTACCTGTTTACTTGCTTTTGATAATGAATAAATCTTGCCTTTGGAGAGATCTAATCTGGTAAAGATAGATAATGATACCAGATTTAGAAAAATCACAATAGCAATAAAAATTATTAGATTGGTTACAATTGTATTCTTTTTCATCATCCCCCCCCTATTTCCATTTCCTGGTCTGTAGTGAAATAATCGAAAGATGCAGAAATAATACAATGAGGCTGACAAAATATACTATGTTCCTGGTATCAATCACTCCTCTGGTTATGTTGGAAAAATGATAACCGATACTTAAGTATTGAAAAAATCCCACTAACGAACTAGGTAACAGGTATAGGGTGAACTGCAGAATATATAAGATAAAAATAATAAAAAAACTGATAATGAATCCGACTATCTGATTGTCAGTTAAACTTGAGGCAAAGATTCCGATAGAACCGTAAACAGCACCCAACAACAATAAACCCAGATAGCCACAGATTATCTGTCCATAATCAATGTTCGTTCCCAATACAATTATTGTCAGCAGATGAAATAAAGTAAATAAAAGCCCTGTAGCAATCAGCCCAATTGCGGCCCAGAATTTACCCATGATGATCTCAGAATCTTTTAAAGGTAAAGTAGTAAGAAGTTCTATTGTGCCGGTATTTCTTTCCCTGGCCAGCAAACCCATTGTTATGGCTGGAATAAAAAATATGTATACTATGGGAACAATTCCGAAGAGGGTTCTAAGATCAGCTTGATTGTTAATAAATAACGGACTGGTAAAAAACCAGGCATTAAGCAGTAAAAAGGCCACCAGAATGATGTAGGCTGATGGAGAATCGAAATATCCTTTGAGTTCTTTTCTGGCTATTAATCCGGAAAAATTCATTATTCTCCTCCTTGTGTAACGGTAAGATTTCTGAAAACATCTTCCAGGCTGACCCTGTCACGGTTCATTTCCAACAGGATCCATTCCCGTGTTTTGATATATTCATAGATATTTTTTCTGAGATCCTGCTTTACATCGTATTCCAGAATCACTTCCAATTCATCATTCGCCCGGGGTGTTACAGACAATAATTTTACATCAGGCACTTTAACAAGCAGATCTGGAATTTCATTTTCAGCTGCAATAAGGTTAAGGATAAGTCTTGTTTTATTCTGAAAATTTGATTTCAATTCTTCGGTAGAACCATCTGCAACTATTTTACCGTTATGAATGATAACTATCCTGTCGCAGACAGCCTGTACTTCCTGAAGGATATGGCTTGAAATGATCAGGGTCTTTTCTCTTCCCAGTTCTATGATCAGGTCTCTGATCTCGGCTATCTGATTGGGATCGAGTCCGGATGTAGGTTCATCCAGGATCAGTATCTTGGGATCGTGTATGATAGCCTGAGCCAGACCTACCCTCTGCTTAAAACCTTTTGACAGAGTCTGTATCGGTTTAGCCACCACTCCATGGAGACCGCATCTTTCAATAACTTCTTTCAATCTCAACTTAAAATCAGGGATTTCGCGAATTTCAGCTATGAACTTTAAGTAGTCATAAACTGTCATTTCAATATAAAGTGGATTGTTTTCGGGTAGATAACCAATTAGTTTTCGGATCTCCTGCGAGTTATTCAAAACATTGAGATCTTTTACATGAATGTTGCCGGCTGTTGGGGTAAGATAACAGGTGATCATCTTTAAAGTAGTAGACTTCCCGGCTCCGTTGGGACCGAGAAAACCTAAGATCTCACCTTCATTGATCTCAAAGTTAATCTGATCAACCGCCCGTAGAGAACCATAATCTTTTACAAGATTCTGAAGTTGAATCATAAATTATCTCCTTTTTCTGATTTTTGTTGCAAAATCCTAAAAATATAAAGCTCTGTATTTGTCAAGTGCTAACTGAATAATGATTTACAGAAAAAATAGTATTGTTCTTTTAGGTGATATATTTAAGCTCAAACCAATTAAATTAGAGATTAATTGAACTGAAAATCTATTTTCGCAGGTTTCACCGGTTCCGTTAAAGAAATTGTGTCTCCGGTAGCAATACCGTCCAGTATCTCAACCTGCTGGAAATTATTGATCCCGGTCTTCACCAATTCTTCCGTGATCAAAGTATCCTGAGATACTTTGTAGACAATATCCTGTCCTTCTTCATTACTGAAGATAGCTCTGATGGGAACTACCACAATGTCAGATCTTTTCTCTCCGATAATTGTGATATTAGCTGTCATCCCCGGTTTTAATTTGTTGTCAACATTGTCTATTTCAATTTCAATAGGAAATACTTTGATATTATTGTAATCCACGGCCATGGCAGCAATCTTGTATATAACTCCAGAATATTTTTCGTAGGGATAGGCGTCCACCTGGATATTAACCTGCTGATTTTTTTTGATCTTGGAAATATCCACTTCATTTATTCTGGAATTCACGATCATTCTTTTCAGATCAGCAAGTTTCAGTATCACTGTTCCTTCCGAAAAAGAACTTGTACTGGCTACCACCATCTCACCTTCTTCCACCAGTTTCTGAATTACAGTTCCGGAAACAGTAGAGTTGATGTTTGAAACATTCCCTTCGGTATCGATCTCTTTAATCAGCTCATACTGCTGTAAAGCAGCATTATATTCTATTCTGGCTCTTATTAATCTGTCTTCCTGATCATCAAGAACATTGGCTGAAATATATTCTTTTTCAAACAACTTCTGCTGATCTGCAAAATCTCTTTCAGCATTGCTTAAAGTGAGCTCTGCTAATTCCAGATTGTTCTTGATCCTGGAAATTGTTTCAGCCTGATTATAATCTGGTTCTATCTTGGCTATTAACTGCCCCTTCTCAACAAAATCACCTTCCTCAACAAAAAATTCCAGTATTTTTCCACTGACTTTTGATTTAATATCAATCTCCTTGATCGGTTCAATAATTCCTGTCTCTTCCAGTTTTACGATGATTTCTCCGGTTTCTACAGCCTGCTTCTTAATTTCCGGACCAGCTTTTGCTTTTCCGGTTTTTACGGAACAGGAAATAATTGTCAGGGATAAAATTAAAACCATCACCAATAACTTTTTGTATTGAATCATTAATTCTCCTAATCTATTTGTATTCAATTGCATCGATACTGACCAACATCTCTTCCTTATCACGCATTATTTTCAGATTGATCTGATCTCCCACCGCAATATCGGTGACTGCAAGTTCAGCATCATCCGTATTTCTTATGAAAATATCATTGATCTCAATAATTATGTCACCCTTCTTCAAACCAGCTTTATCAGCAGGTCCATTCTGTTCAACACTATTTACGATCACACCATTGGTGCTTTCCAGTTTCAGGTAAGAAGCTAGAATCGGGTTTATATCCTGAACTTTAAAACCAAACCAGATGTCCCTGACCTTACCATGTTCAATTATTTCCCGCGAGATCTTAACAACTCTGTCTATGGGAATGGAAAACCCGATCCCGATCGATCCGCCGGATTCCGAAAATATGAAGGTGTTGATTCCTATAACTTCACCAAAAATATTTACCAGCGGTCCCCCACTGTTACCGGGATTGATCGCAGCATCTGTCTGAATCATCCTGCGATACACTTTACCCTCTTTATTCTCGGCAAAATTCCTGTCAATAGCGGAAATCACCCCGACTGATACGCTGGGATGACTATCCTTGATCAAAAGACCATAAGGATTCCCAACCGCAATAGCCCATTCTCCAATGATCAGTTCGTTAGAAGAGCCTAAACTGGCTGTGGGCAGATCGGAACCTGCAATTTTCAAAATCGCAATATCATGAATGCTGTCAAAACCGATTATCTGGCCGTCGAATTGGCGGTCATCGGTCAGCATGATCGTAAGTTTAGTAGCTCCTTCAACAACATGAGCGTTAGTTACAATATAACCATCTTTGCTTATTATAACTCCAGAACCTATCCCCTGGACTTCACGTTTATAAGGCACATTATCAAAAAAACCAAAAAAGGGATTTTCGAACGGGTTAATGTATCTTCTGACAATTTCAGTTTTAATTACATTCACACTCACAACAGCAGGTTGAACTTTCTGTACTGCAGCAGTGATCGAATTTTGACGCTGGATATTGAAATTCTGTACTCTTTTGTCCCTGGCGGCTTTATCATTCTCTTTTTCAATCTCATTTAAATCATATCCCGACCTGGGAGATTCCAGAATATCCAGCACTTCTTCTCTTGTAGCATCATCCCTATAAAACTTATTAAAAGCAAGAATGGCTACAATAACCAGTATAAGTAAAAGCAATACATCATTCCGTCTCACATTTCCTCCGTCTTTTGCTATTTTACCATTTGCCCAGAATTAGCAGCGAAAGTTTCCTGTTAATCTCTTCCTGTTTACGGATCAGTTCATAATAACGATTATTATAGGAAAGCTGAGCGTTCAAATAATCCAGTCTGACCTTGTCCAGATCGAGAGTGCTGATCATTCCAAGTCTGAATTGTTCCTGTGCCATCTCCAGATTACTCTCGGAAAGAATCAGTTTCTCTTCGTAGAGATCACGTGATCTCCGCAGAGTTACCAGATCGCTTTCAAGTGTGCTCAAACTTTTCTTGAGATCCTTCTCGCTGATAACGAGATCCAGCTCCTGAATCCGCAGATTGCGTCTGGTGCGGGCATAAGCTTCCCTTTTCTCAAAGAGATCAAATATTGCATAAGAAGCAGTTAGAGAAATAGTGTAACTATCATCATAACTATCGAAATCCTTCAGCTCCTCAGAAGTGCTGTTTGAGTAATAATGATATCCCAGTGACAGAGTGGGCAGAAAATCCATTAACTGCTGAAAAGAGCTAAGTTTGCTGCTCTTCAGTAAATTACGTTTGCGGAAAAGTTCATTATTATCCTGATAGGCAGGTTGCTGCTCTCTGACTGTGAATTCAGGTTCGATCAAATCATAACCTGCATCAGTCAGATTCAAATAGCTGAACAGATCCTGACGTTGCTGAATGAGAGCATTTTCAGCTTCATTAACGGCAATCTCATAATCTATCAAGGTTACCTCGCTCAGTTTAAGGTCCAATAGCGATTTATCTCCTGTTTCGTACTGCACCTGGATCTGATCATGGATTTTCTGCTGAATTCTTAGGTTCTCCTCCCGAATATTCAGATTCTTCTGGGTCTCCAGAACATAAAGATATTTCGAGAATATCTGGAATGCTACTTCTTTACGCATATCTTCCAGAGAAAGCTCGGCATTTTTTTTATTCAGAACAGAAGTGCGAATATTGTAATAATCTGATTCATTCAAAGAAATACTCTTTGTTAAGGAAAATCCCGCAGAATTGCTCCAGTCTCTTGTGCTGCCTGTTACCGGATTATCATTGTAAATGTTGACCTCAGAATTTATTCGGGAAACATTTACTGTAGCCTGAGGTAAAAGACCAAGCCAGCTGCTGGTAAGATAAGATCTGTAATTCTGATAGGTCACTTCCTCTTGCTGCATATCGTAAGAATGTTCCAGACCCAGTTCGATCAGAGTTTCCAGATCATAAGTTTGACCGCCTAGCAAAAGAGGCACAAAAATCAACAGTAATAAAAGTGGATTTTTCAATTTTTACCTTCCTTAATTAATTATTAAATAAACGATCATATTACCCAGCCCGATAAAAAAGTTTATCACCAGAAAAAAGATCAAGCTAAATCTATAGACATACTTATCGTAAAATTCTGCAATAATCTGCATATCAAGTTTTTCCTCAACAATATCAATCAGTCTTCGAGCTTTGTATTTTTCCATTAGAAAGGGAACGAAAGATCGTAGAAATTGTTTGGTAACTTCATAAGCAATTAAGGCAATAGAATATCTGATATTCGATTTTACGAAACCTGGTAAGTATCTGATATTTTCAATTGTAGCCAATTTTTCCCAAACGCTTCTGAAAACCCTGTTTTCCCAGATACTTATTTTTGATCTGTCGCTGCTGTCTTTCGTGTCATTCAGATAATTTCGCAGAGTAGTCTTAAGTTTTTTTATCAGCAGATTCCTTTTTCTGTATAAGAAGCCGGGAGTGTAGGGTATTTTTTTCCCACCCAGAAATACTTCTTTTCTGGGAAGAAACAAAAAAGCTCTTACCAATGTAACTATCAAAAAACCTGTTAAAAGGTTGAATAGCAGAAATATTAGAGATTTCAGAAAAATCATTTTCTAAATTCTTCCTTCCTGGTAAAGTTTTACAAAATAAGCGATCGAACGGTCGTAGGTTTTTTCGGAATCTACTGGAAAATAACAGGCTGGAAGCTGATTCATCCTGCGATGATACAGTATGCACTCGCAGCAGACTCCCTTTTTATCACAGGAATAAGTACAATTACAATTTTCTAGATTTCTCTGTTTATTATCGCAATTCATTTTATCTCCATAAGTTATAAACTTTTGTAAGATTTTTTAACGCAACAGATTTGTCAACTGCAATCATTATCCAGAAATCTTTTCTATTGAAAATACTTTTCCAGCCAGTTCAAGCAATATTGCATATCTTCAGGTAGTTCAGCTTCAACCGAAATAAGTTTCTGAGTAATAGGATGAATAAATTTGAGTCTGGAGGCATGTAGTGCCTGACGTTTTAAATGGTTAGCCAGCAGGTATTTGACTTTTTTTCTGTAGTTGTAGGGAATCATATTTAAAGTCCTTTTTAAACTGGAATAGGTCGGGTCGCCCAGAATCGGACAATTAAGATGAGAAAAATGCACTCTGATCTGATGCGTCCTGCCAGTTTCCAGAGTTACATCAATCATAGAAAACACATCAAAAAATCTGGTAATTTTATAATGAGTTATAGCTTCCTTGCCTTCCTTGCTAACAGCCATTTTTTTTCTGTCACTTTTACTTCTGTTTATTAAAGTTTTTATTGATCCCTCCTCTTCCGGAGGAATGCCTGTCACAATTGCCGTATAATGCTTGTCAATCTCTCTTTGCTGGAACATTTGTGCTAAAAGTGATTGAGCCCGGTCGTTTTTAGCGATCAGTAATAGACCGGAAGTATCTTTGTCCAGCCTGTGAACAATTCCCGGTCTGGTGGGATCTGTACCATAGGCCAGGTCTTCGTTGAAATGATAAAGAATAGCATTCACAATAGTTCCCGTTTCATTTCCAGGAGCCGGATGCACTGTTATACCAGCTGGTTTATTGATGATGGCAATAAATTCGTCTTCAAACCTGATATCAAGATCTATCTTTTCCGGTTTTATTTCGGAAACCTGAATTTCAGGAATTTCCACCGTAATCTTATCACCGGATTTCAGCAGATGGCTTTTTTTTACCGATGTACCATTAACTTTTACAGCTTTATCCAAGATTAATTTATCGATGAAGGTTCTGGAATATAGTTCACTGATTTTCGCTTCCACCAGAAATTTATCCAATCTGAAAGGTTCTTTCCGGTTAAAAAATATTTCCATCCGGTTATTCTTCCTGATCTTTATTCTTTTCCTGCTTCTTTTTCCCCAGATTTGATATGGAAACAACCGCTCCTTTCGCTTCTCCTCCCGATCCTCTTACAATTGCACTGCTCAAATTCAAATGCCTTTTATTACTATGAGCAAAAAAATGTCTGGAATCAAGTTTTGTTTCCGATTTTAAAATTTCTGCGATGTATTTCTTTAAATTATTTTCTACTTCAGGTGGGAAATTAGTCTCAAGAATGTTGGTAGTTTCCTGTAATGATTTGAAAGAATCGGTTACCAGATCATTAATATAGACGATATTACCTTTCATATCTAATATTAAAAAACCATTTTCGGTTAAATTAAGAATGGATAGAATCCTGTTGTGATGCTCAATTATCTTTTCCTTCTTCAATTGATCAAAAGTCTTCACAGATTTTAACATTTCTTTAATTGCCAGAATAACTGCGAAAAATTCTTTATCCTTTTTCTGCTGATATTCTTTCAGGTCGATATCTATTGTATATATTCCCTTAGTGATATCTTTAAGAATCATATGAATATCAGTAAAAGCTTTATGCAGAAAAGCAGGAATATAGAAGATCAGAGCAATTACTATTACAAATTGGAAGAAAACCGTGATAATTACCGTATTTTGAATATCAATTATCAGCGAATTGATATTTACAGCATTGGAAATCAGATTCAGAATTATTAATCCCTGAATTAGAGAAAGTGCAAACAGCACCAATAGAACTACTCTCATCTTGCGGGTAAATGAAATTTTCATAAGTCTATCCTTTCTTTACCGATTCATTAATCAGATCGTTAATTTTAGCTTTTGGACCTATTAATACAATAATATCTCCGTCTTTGATCACATCATTAGCACCCGGCATATCGTTTATTCTTCGTTCCAGAATGTTCTCACCATCCTCTGTAACATTCTTAGCTGTATACTTGATGGCAATTATATTTACTCCCTTTTCAGTAGGAAGTGCTAATTCCTGTAATGTTTTACCCGTCCAGGTTTCCGGAACAACTAACTCGACGATGCTGTGGCCACTGGAAATATCAATATACTCCAGTATGCTGCTTGAAAGCAGTGTATTTGCTAACTGATGAGCTATCTGTTCCTCGGGGAAAATTATATTTCTTATCCCCAGTAATTCCAGAATCCGGGCGTGAACTTTGCTGTCAACTTTTGCATAGATATTGCTTATACCCAGTTTCTTGAGAATAACTGCGGTCAAAACACTCTCTTCTATATCATTTCCAATTGCCAGGATAACACCATCCATGTCCTGGATCTTATTGGCTTTCAGTGCTTTCTCATCCGTACTGTTCATATTAATGGCAACTGTCACTCGACCGCTAATCTCGTCTATCAACACCTGATTTGTATCTATTGCCATAACCTCAGCTCCGTTCTCGAACAGTGTGGTGGCAGTATTAAAACCAAATTTACCTAAACCTATCACAGCATATTTAGCCATTCAATCTCCTTTCTTACCTGTTTGTTACCTAGCCTATCGTTATCCTTTCTTTAGTATAAGAATAATTTGAAACTAACTTCTTTTCTGTAAGGGCAAATATCAATGTCAATGGTCCTACTCTTCCCAGATACATAAGAAGAATAATTATTAATTTGCTGAAATCGGATAACAAAGGAGTTAATCCCATCGATAGCCCCACAGTCCCAAAAGCTGATATTGCTTCAAATACTATTTTTTCCAAGCTGAAGGGTTCTATCATTAGAAGCAGAAAAATCATTATCGTCAATAACGAAACTGATAATGCAATTAAAGCCAGCACACGATAAATTATATCTTTGGAAATTCTGCGTTTAAAAATATTCACATCTCTGTTTCCCTGAAAAAGAGCGAATACTGATATGAATATAACCATCAGAGCTGTGGTCTTTATACCACCAGCAGTTGAGCCCGGAGAAGCTCCAATAAACATTAAAATACAAGAAAGTAAAACTGATGCCTTGCTCAAGGCACCTGTATCAATTGTATTAAAACCTGCAGTTCTGGTTGTAACTGATTGAAAAAAAGATGTAAAAATCCTGAAAACCAGAGACTGATCTTTCATTGTTGTATTGTATTCCGCAATAAAGAATCCGATAAATCCTACTATTAGCAAAGCAACTGTACCTGTAAGCACCATTTTTGTATGCAGAGACAGCCGGGATAAAGTAAATCCTTTCTTAATATTTTTACTTATATCTACCATAACAGGAAAACCAATCCCTCCAATGATGATCAGTGATGTAACGACAAAATTAATATTAAAATTTGTGCTATAATTCATCATATTATCACTGAATAAACTGAACCCGGCATTGCAGAAAGATGAAATCGAGTGAAAAACCGCAGAATAGATAGCATAATTGTTTGAGATAAATTCATTTCTGAAATGAAAATACATAATAAAAGCACCAACCAACTCAAAGATTATGGTAACAATAAAAACATTCTTCAGCAGATTCATCATATCTACATTACTTTTCTCACCTACCACATTTTGAATCAAACTCTCATTCTTGATCGACAACCTCTGCCCCAACATGATAGCAAAAGCACTTGAAACCGTCATGATCCCTAAACCACCCACCTGGATCAGAAATAAAATTATCAGCTGCCCGAATAACGTGAAATGCGTCCCCGTATCATAAACAATCAAACCTGTAACACAGGTAGCTGAGGTTGAAGTGAATAAGGCGCCTACGATTGAAGTGATCTCTCCCCGTACAGTTGCAGAAGGCAATAGTAGCAGAAGGGTACCAATAAAAATGGTTAGAAGAAAGCTGAAAAGTACTAATACGGGCGGATTTTCTGAAAGTTTGTCGATCAAGCTGGCTTTTTCCCCTGATGAAGTTAAAGTCCTGATTGCGAAAAAAGTCTGCCTGCCTAAAATATATAATTCGAAAACTCGTTCTGACTGATAAACTGAAAGACCGATAAAAATAAAGATCAGGTCCGAAATGGAATTCCAGAAGTAAGTTTTCAGATTTTTAGTTTTAATCAGGGTAACAAATTTATAAAAAATCAGAAAATAAATAGAATACTGAGCATAATTTGAGAGAAATACTCGATCAAATTTTATTACATTAAGAATTAGAAGTTGAAAATTAAAAATTGCGATCAGGTTTAATATGTGACTGGAATATTTTTCCAACTTCTCCCAAAAGAAAGAACTTTTAGTCATTTATCCGTCCGTTAACTGATAATTTTAACAATTTCCTGAAAAATTTCATCCACAGTTTGATCAGCATCTACGGTGTAAAGTAATCCCAGCTCTCTGTATTTCTCAATAACTTTGGCAGTTTCCTGATGAAATTTCTGTAAGCGCCGGGCTACTGTTGCCTCGTTATCATCTTCTCTCTGCACTAAACGTCCACCACAAACATCACAAATTCCCTCAACTTTGGGTTTATTGTAGATCAGATTATAATCTTTTTTGCACTTCACACAATTCCGCCTGGCAGAGATTCTTCTTATTGCGATCTCATCAGGAAGGTCCAGCAGTATCACCTTATCTATAGTGTATTTCTGCAGCAGATAATCCAACTGCTCCAGATTGCGCGGAAATCCATCCAGAATAAAACCATTCTCAGCCTGTGATATGGCATCGTCAAGAATTCCGTAAACATAACTGTCGGGAACAAGTTCTCCTTTATCTATATAGGCTTTCACTTCCTGACCTAATTTTGTTTTCTGGGCAATATTTTTTCGAAAAGCATTACCTATATTAATGTGATCCAAATCATATTTTTCACTGATTAAAGCAGCCTGGGTTCCCTTTCCGCATCCCTGAATTCCCATGATAATTAAATTCATACTTACCTCTTCCTAATTTTATTTAACTGTAAAAGTTTTACAGAAATCGAAAAATATGACCATTACTCTTACAGTCAAGTTTTACCTTGAAATCAGGTCAATAACAAAACAATTGACCTTTTTCAACTTATAAAAGATTTTACTCCCATGAAAAAAATA
>LKUH01000318.1 GCA_001412425.1 Candidatus Cloacimonas sp. SDB | reverse complement strand
CATCAATCCTCCCCAAAAAAGAAATACAGGATAATGTAATTATTTTTCAATGGCAAATTTTAATTTTAATACTTTTGCCCCAGCAGAAAGATCTGCAAAATAGATTCCAGAGGCTAGTTTATCTGCATTTATAAAAATGCCATTATCTAAATAAGCTTCACAATATTTTTCATCTTTCATCACTAAATTACCTGCGATATCAAAAATGCGCACTTTCACTAAAACGTCAATCCCGGTCATAATTTTAAGCGTCAGGGTCTGTTCTCTGGAACTTCCATCAAATATGCTGTTATTAAATATCACGCTTAACGGATTGGGGTAAATGTAAGTTTGGTCTTTAATAAAAATCTTATTTGTCTCATAAATATTTTCCGGAAGACCACCATTATAACAAGCAGTTCTCTGTAAATCGCCATATTCAGCAAGCCAATAATTCTCCGGTAACTCATTTTCAAGTTCGAGTTTGTAAATTGTTCCATTATTGGCAGCATAGAAAATGATACCATTACCTGAATCTGTGTTTACCGGAATAGGATAATTAGCACTGAAATCACCAAAAGATACCGGGTATCCTCGTTTCATTTCATAAGTATTGTTATTAATGTTCTCCCAAACTGTAAAGCGGTTTTTGGACATGTTGCCAACCAGTTCAATCTCACCGTCATTATCGATATCCAGAGCAATTACGCCTGGGGCTGAATACAGGGAATCCGGTGATTCTATTCCGGTATGGGGCTGAGAAACATTGCCGTTTTTATCAATTATTGCGAAGCTGTTCAGACCACCAATTATAATATCCAGATAACCATTTCCATCAATATCTTCTATAGCGGGAAGAGAGTAAGAAACCAGTGGTATTTTTACCGGAAACCCTGACTGCAATGTTCCGCTTTGGTCGAAAACATAAATTAATGTATCTGCCGTTGTTATTATCAGCTCATCCAGATTATCTCTATTCAGATCTGCCATTATGGAGGCTTCAATTAGCTTATTATTTCCCAAATTGGGTATCGGGCTAGAATTTGTCTGAAGATCAT
This sequence comes from Candidatus Cloacimonas sp. SDB, assembly GCA_001412425.1. Lineage (GTDB taxonomy): Bacteria > Cloacimonadota > Cloacimonadia > Cloacimonadales > TCS61 > SDB. Next base: position 13,842 of record LKUH01000318.1, on the reverse strand, counting down.
CCAAATTTGTGATGTTAAATTGATATTGTGAGGCTGAATTTAAAGTGATCGTATACAAAATATCATTTTTCAACATCAGGTTGGAAGCGATTAATTCGTCTTCGAAATAGATTATATCAATTTCTGCGTGGGAGGGATCATAGATTTTTATGAGGCTGTTAGATCCAAGCGTTTCCCTTAAAGGCAAAAATGTTCTGTATTGACTTAACTCATTTGAATTTACAACCGGATTTGATAACCAGTGCAGGTCAAATAAATTGAGATAGAGCTGATATTCATTATTGAGGAAACAGACTTTGGCAAAATCAGGGTCTGTATGTAAGGTTGGAATAACAAAAGTCTGTGAATATTTATCGTAGGCATAATAAGCAGCCAGAGAATCAAGATATATGGGGAATTCTTCCTGAAGATTATAATTTTTCCAAAGATAAATACTACCGTCGGGCATAGGATAGAAAATTTCCAGATCTTCTTCGGAATCGAAGTTAATTACGGCAGCATTATAAGGGTTTTCTCCGGAATAATTACTGTCTAAATACCAGCCGAAACGAACTGAAAAAGTCATCAGTGTATTCGAAGAGCTGATTTCGTAGATCTCTATTTCACTGCCCCCGTAATAACTTTCTGAAGTTGGAAGCGAAAGTACTCCCGGCTGGGGATACATTTTACCGAAATAGGTATTGTTGCCTTCTCTGTAAGAATCGTTTCGAGAGCCCAGGGAAAATTCATTAACACTGTCCAGATGCTGAATACCGTCCGCTTCTTCCAGATCAACACCTTTATGAGCAGCATTTCCGTTGACTGAATTTTCATCAAAATTAGCAGTAAAATTAGCGTCAATAATGTTTTCATCAATATGCCAGATCAGAATGCCGGAGCCATCATTTTCGGGTTGATCACCATCACCGTACCCGGGCAGATAAAAATCCCATTCGCAACCTTCATAAGTGTTTTCCATGAACATGAATTTAGGTTCACCGGCATAGGGGTGGCCCGGGCCATATACTTCCTGATCTTCAATAGTATTGAAGGTAAAGGTTACTAAAGTGTCGTTGTTTGCATTAACAAAATAACTGTTATCCGGATTTTGCTGACGGTTTTCAATGAGAAAGTATTCTTTATCGGAGATATTGACCTTATATAATTTGGCAGTATTATCTTCAGAATGAGGATAACTCAGTTCCAGCAATTCCTGAGCGGAAGTTATTTCAACCAGGTTAATATCTTCCCAACCCCTGAAATAACGGGACCAGGCACAAGGCAAAGGCGGCACGTATCCGGCTGCATTCCAAACGCCATAACCCATAACGCCGAAACTACCAATACCAAAGGAAAGACCATTAGAAGTAACATTGTCAAAAAGTGAAGGCAGGCCCAGCTGATAACCAAAACCCTGAGCAAGGACACCCAACAGTCCGTATACAGGGTCTCCTTCTTCAGTCTCCGGCAGGTTCTCAGATTCCGGGAATATGGTAATTTCGTTAAAGAAAGTTCCATCATTTGTCAAAATACCCTGAAAATCATCATTGTCGGGATCAAGAGCAGCCTGAAATGATTTTCTGGAGAGAAAGGTGCTCTGAATTAATCCCGGCACAGAATTATGAGCTTCCTGTCCAGTACCGGCATGAAAAAGTATGAAAGAATCATAATCTCTGAAATCAACAGCGTCATCAGCCAGGTTCAGCAGGTCGGTGATCATCTCAACTTTGCGTTCAATCATATCGCCCTTTTCGGATTCTTCTCCATAATAGGACATTGTATTGGGCAGAGTAAAAATTTCATCATGAATTTCATATAGAGAGTCTGCTCCATCAATAATTTTGTAGTTACCATGGGACGCGTCCGACCAATAGGCTGAGAGGTGGAACATGAGCCGGTGAAAATAGGCTTTGTCATGAGCCAGGAAATCAGGATAATCAGGAATTGTGTCAAATGCTACATCGGAAAATTCAACCAGGAAAACCAGGATACTGTCAGGCACATTATCTGATCTGTCATTATTCCGAGGTGAGAATTTTTCGGAGGAATAACCATAGTTTTCAACTGGTTTAAGATCTTTAAAATAAGTCTCATTATAAGCTGTGAGAAAAGTAGAAGTCAGGATTATTAGACTAAGAAGCAGATATTTAGGCACGCCTTCTCCTTTAAATAAAACGCCCTCCTAAATATACGTAAGAGGGCTTTAGCGAAAGAATTTCTCAAGATATCAAGCTATATCTTACCGCTCATTATATCTTTTTCATTACATTTACAGATATTGACAAATTCATATTTTGGAGCCCAGGTTTCTGCTTTGGATTTCTTATTTCTTACCAGCTTTATTTTTTTAACTTCAGAATTACATTTTGGACAAATTATTTTACCCTCTGTACTGGTTTCGTGGGCAAGTTTTGCTGCAAATGATCTACCTTTAGGCATTTTTCCTCCTTATAAGCTGCGTCAGCTAGACGCGTTCAATGTATTCACCGCTTCGAGTATCGATTTTAATTTTGTTTCCAACTTCAATAAAAAAGGGTACATTTAGATTCAGTCCGGTATTGGTAACAGCCTTCTTTCCGCTTACTGAAGCTGAATTTCCCTTCACATTAGGTTCACATTCAACTATTTCCTGGGTTACCATTACCGGTAATTCTACTCCCAGTATCTCACCATCAGGACCAATTTTCATTGCTACTTCCATATTCTCGATCAGAAATTTATCATTATCTCCTATAATTTCTTTGGATATCTGCATCTGTTCAAAAGTATTGCTGTCCATGAAAACATAAAAATGTCCATCAAAATAAAGGTATTCCTTTTTATGTTTTTCAACTCTAATCTCTTCCAGCCTTTCACTGGTTCGGAAAGAATTTTCCAGAACTTTACCAGATTTTACATTTTTAAGTTTAGTCCTTACAAAAGCTCCACCTTTTCCCGGTTTAACATGCAGGAATTCGATAATTTCATATAGATCACTCTTATATTTTATGATCATACCGTTTCTTATATCTGATGTTGTTGCCATAATCTCTCCCAGTTAGCATGCTAACTTATTATCGATAAAAAAATTAACCTGATTAAAAGAAAATCCAAAATTAAATCTGCCAATTTTATGGCAAGTAAAAAAAAGCCAAATCTGTTATAGAGGAATTTAGAGACTAAACTTGGTATAGAGAAAAATTAATATCGCCCTTTCCCGGATTGATTTTGAAGTAATATAACCTGTAAACTGCATATCAGATGTTAAGGTATTTTAAAATAACTTAAATTGACAACGAAAAGTTAATTAATTTTTTTGATGTTATTGTGTAACAGACAGTATTAAGCAGTCTGACACCTCAGACTAAAGGTTGATAGGAGTTGAAATGAAGTTTTTAAATATTATCCTGATATTATTTTGCACTGCCTTTCTGGCAGCAAATTCAATATTTTCTTTTGATGGGTTGCCAATACAGTATTATGGAAATGATGTATATGGTCTTGGTATGGGAGAAAGCGGAACTGGCGATCTTTTCCGGATCAATACGGATTATCTCAATCCTTCTCTAGCATCAACTTCAAATCAGGTAACTTTTTCCACCGCAGTAAGTCTGGGATATATTCGTTATAAAGATAAAGATTCCAGTTATAGAGCAGACGGCATTTATTTTCCTTATTTTACTGCTAATGTTCCAATAGGAAGGCATAAATTTGCCTTCAGCTTCAATTCCTTTTCATCCGGAAATCTGGAAAATGAACTTGAAAGAGAGTGGGAAGAATATAAATTTACTGAGATTAACCGAATAAACTCCAGTATCTACAAAATGGACCTTATCTATACATTGAAGAATGACTATTTAAATATTGGAATTGCAATGAATTATTACATTGGTCATAGAACCAGATATTGGGAAGCAGATTTTGCAGATACTGAAATTTCTGATTCTAAATATGAACTGGAAAAGAATTTCAAAAATCCTGGATACTCTATAGGAGTCAGTAAAAAAACCGGCAATATTTCTTTTGGATTGGCTTATAATTCAAATGTTGATCTGGGGGGAGACATCATTTTCAAATATGCACATCCACCCTATTCTGATAATGTAGTTAAGAACGAAGAACACGGCTTCAATCTTCCTGCCAGGTATTCAGGCGGTATTACCTGTCGTTTAAAAGGTCGGCTGAAAACGTCGCTAGATCTTTACTATGAGATCTGGAAAGACCTGGAAGAGTATGACAAAAATACACTGAAAGTAGCAGCTGGAATTGCCTATGACCCTCTCAGTGGATATGGCAAATGGTATGAAAGAATTCCCTTGAGAATGGGCGGATATTATAGAGAACTGCCTTTTGAGGTCAACGAGGGAAAAATCATAGAAAAAGCGGTTAGTTTTGGTTTATCTATTCCGCTGAAATCTTCAAATAAGAAAATAGATCTGGCTGTAAGTTACATCTCCAGAGGAGATTTGAATAAACACGATATTGAAGATGATTCTCTTTTTTTTAGCGTAGGTGTTCTTGGACTTGATATTTTTTCTAAAAGAGCAAAGAGAACAGAACATAGAGACATACCAAAACCCGATTAGGATAAAGTATGGATATGATCTGGGAAACAGGAAAAACACTACAAAATTCAATAAAAGTCAAAATAACCTTAGATAGACGACATTTTCAGAAATTACTTATTCATCTACAAAAATGAAAGAAAAATTGATCTGCTTTTTACAGGCAAATAATTCTTTAAAGATAAAGCACTGGGTTTAAAAAAACAAATAAGCTTTGGGGAAATGATGAAAATTAACAGAGAACTTTGTGATATATGCGGAACCTGTGTAGCAGTTTGTCCAGTAGATGCCATTATTGTAAAAGAATTTATTGTTACCTTCGACAATGGCAAGTGCATTGATTGTTTGAAATGTCTAAAAATATGCCCTGTTAACGCTATTAAGGAAGGGGAATAATGGTAAAGGATTTCTATGATATAGTGGTAATAGGAGCTGGTCCGGCTGGAAGCGTTGCAGCCAGATTTGCAGCTCAAAACGGAGCAAGTGTCTTGATGCTGGAAAGAGATAGAGAACCGGGGATTCCGGTCCGCTGTGCTGAAGGAGTATCTCATAACGGAATTGCACCCTTTATTGATATTGATCCACGCTGGATAGCAACAGAAATTGAAGTTGCAAAGCTAAACTCACCCGACGGGAATTTTGCTGAAATGCTCAATAACGGTAAAGGATATATCTTGGAACGGAGAATCTTTGATACAGCTTTGTGTGAATTAGCCTGCAGACATGGGGCAGATCTGCTCACAAAGGCAGATGCTGTTGGATTAATCTGGGAAAATGGCAAGATAGCAGGTGTTAAATATAATTATTTTGATCACCTGAGGGAAATAAAATGTAATATCGTCATCGGAGCGGACGGCGTTGAGTCAAGAGTTGGTAGATGGGCAGGCATAAAGACGGATGTTCAGCTTAAAGATATTGAGTCCTGTGTACAATATACTGTTGCCGGCCTGGATATACGTAAAGATATGCTGGAAATGTATTTTGGGAATGATGTTTCGCCGGGCGGATATTTATGGGTTTTCCCCAAATCTGCGGAAACTGCCAATATTGGAATAGGGATAGCGGGACATAAAACAGGCTTCGGCGGGCCAAAATATTATCTGGATAAATTTATGGAAAAACATTTCCCTAATGCCATGATTACATATACAATGTTTGGTGGTGTTACTGTTTCCGATACGCTGAAAGAAATAGTGAAAGATAATATTTTGCTGGTGGGAGATGCTGCCAGGCAGGTAAATCCTCTTACCGGTGGCGGTATAGTACAGGGTATGATTGCCGGGAGTATTGCCGGAAAAGTAGCTTCAGATGCGGTAAAAGAAAAAAGATATGATAAAAAATTCTTAAGCAGATATCGTAAAGAGTGGGATAAAAAACTAGGTAAAAATCAGACAATGATGTATAATATAAAACAGAAATTCATGAAAATGTCTGATGAAAAATTTAATAATATTGTGGCTTACTGCAAAAAAATCCCACCGGAGAAATTTACCCTGGGAGAACTTTTTAAGGAAGCAATAAAGGATGACCCAAGGCTGGTTATACAGCTTGCTAAGTCAATTTTTCTAGGCAAATAATTACTTTCAGATCTAAGGAGTGAAAATGGATCTATCATTTGTTATTCCGGTTTATAATGAAAAACACAGTATAGAACTGCTTTATAATGAGATTATTTCCAACTTGAATTCCCAAACTTATGAAATTATTTTTATCGATGACGGCAGTTCAGATGGCAGTTTTGAGGAAATGAACAGACTGGCTCAAAAGGATAAATCTGTTAAAGTAATAAAATTTAGAAGTAATTTCAGGAAAGCAGCTGCTTTGCAGGCAGGATTCAGCAGGGCCGAAGGAGAGATTATTTTCACGCTGGATGCCGATCTGCAGGATAACCCGAAAGAGATTCCCCGCTTTATTGAAAAGATTGAGGAAGGATATGATCTTGTGACAGGATGGAAGAAAAAAAGACGAGATCCAATCGGAAAAACATTTCCTTCCCGAATTTTCAATACAATTACATCTCTAACTTTTGGATTAAAACTGCATGATTATAATTGCGGGTTTAAGGCTTATAGAAAAGAGCTGGTGAAGGAACTGGATATTTATGGAGAAATGCATCGTTATATACCGGCTCTGGCTTATGCCAAAGGATTTAGGGTTACTGAAATTCCTGTAGAACACCGACCGCGGGAATTCGGTAAATCTAAATATGGCAAAGAAAGATATATCAGAGGGTTTCTGGACCTTTTAACAGTGAAACTTGTAACAGGATTCACTTCCAGCCCCCTCTATCTGTTTGGTCGCCTTGGTATTTTTTTCACCTTCCTGGGAATAATAACCGGTGTGTATTTAACTGTAATGAAATATGCTTTTATGCAATCTCTGCGAGACAGACCCCTATTATTTCTGGCAATTCTGCTGATCATGGTGGGGCTACAGTTCATTTCTGTTGGTCTGCTTGGTGAGCTTATTGTTCATCAATCCCGAGATAGCAAGAAGTTAAAGCAGATTTCCATTGAGAAGAAAATCAACCTATAACAATATCTAGAAAAGGGAAAAATGAAAAACCACCTAGCAGAATTTGTTGCAATAATGAAAAAACATAAGTTAAATGATATAGTTATAAAAAATTTTTCGACACAATATGAAAAAGTTCTGGCAGGCGAAACCGGCATAATTTCAGAATCTGATATTAAGCCACCGCAAAAAAATAATCTCATCTATTACAAGGATATCAACGATACCTCCGACCGCAATTTGAATAAACTGGTTGTTTTTAAGCTGAATGGCGGACTGGGTACCAGCATGGGTTTAAGTAGAGCGAAATCTTTACTGCAAGTGAAAGATGATAAGACGTTTCTCGATATCATCGCTCTGCAGATACTGCAATTGCTTAAAAACAGCGGAAAACACATCCCGCTGATGTTTATGAACAGTTTCAATACCAGAAGAGATACTTTAAAAAAAATGTCTGAATACCAAGAATTGAAGGTTAACGGACTCCCCCTGGATTTTATCCAGAATAAATTTCCTAAAATACAGCAGGAAGACATGGCGCCCCTTAATTCTGCCAACGATGAAAATAACTGGAATCCTCCTGGACATGGAGAGATCTATCTGGTCCTGCAGACTTCGGGTATTCTGGATCTTCTTCTTGAGAAAGGCTATGAGTATGCTTTTATCTCTAATTCAGATAATTTGGGCGCAGTGGTTGATAATAAGATCCTGAATTTTATTGCTGAAGCTGATATTCCGTTTCTTATGGAAGTATGTGAAAGAACTGAAATGGATAAAAAAGGAGGGCACTTGGCAGAGACCAAAGATGGACAGCTCCTGTTAAGAGAAGTTGCCCAATGTCCCGCAAGTGAACTGGAATCTTTTCAAGATATTAATAAATATAAATACTTTAATACTAATAACTTGTGGATAAATTTAAATCATCTGAAAGCTAAACTGATGCAAATGGATCAGGTGTTTTCACTACCACTGATACTGAATAAAAAAGAAGTTGAAGGAAGAAAAGTCTTTCAAATTGAAACAGCCATGGGTGCTGCGATCAGCTGTTTTAAAAATTCAAAAGCTCTCATTGTGAACAGAGGTAGATTTGTTCCTGTTAAAAAGACCAACGATCTGCTTTGTCTCTGGTCAGACACATATAAATTATCTCCGGAATACCATTTGATACTGGATAATAAACACGGAGTATCACCGGTTGTTGAATTGGATGAAAATTATTATAAGAACATAGATCAACTGGAAGAAAGAGTTATCGAAATACCTTCTTTAAAAGAATGTAAAAGCCTTAAGATTGAAGGAAATGTTTTTTTGGGGAAGGATGTGGTGTTTAAAAATGATGTTTCAATAAAAACTGATAAGAAAATACTTATTTCAAACAAAGCTTATAGTTAAAATTAAGTTTTAATCAAATATTCTATATCTTCCTCAAGATCGCCGTAAGTGTCCTTCAGGATTTTTTCCAGAGCTTTTTTTTGAATTTGTCTTACCCTCTCACGAGATAATCCCAGCTCTTCACCAATCTGAGCAAAATTTTTGCTGGATTCTCCTTCCAGCCCGAAATATTTTCTCACTATATAAGCTTCTCTGCTGGGTAATTTATTTATGGAACGTTCAATGTTATCCTGAACTTTTTCTCTGAAATAGAGTTTTTGGGGATCATTCGACTTTTCATCTTCCAGAAAATCCGTTAGAACAACTTTCTCTTGATCATTAGTATAACTGACATCATCAATGGAAACAGTATTAATAGATTGCCGGTTCATTTTTTTAATAGCTCTTTTGTTCAGGTCAGTCAGATTAGATATTTCTTCAAGTGAGGCAGTTTCACCAGTCTTATGGAAAACCTTATCTCTAGCAACTTTTATCTTATTGGCAATATTTGCTTTTCCCAGGGGCATTCTAATTACATTGGTTTTTTCAGCTAAAGCAAAAAGGATCTTCTGTTTTATCCACCAGACAGCGTAAGAAATCAGCTTATTATGTTTTTCGGGTTCAAATTTTTCTATAGCCTTTATTAAACCCATATTGCCTTCACTGATGAGTTCTGATAAACTTAGTCCCCGATTTTGATAACGTGAAGCGACTTTGACCACAAATTTAAGGTTTGAATTTACCAGCTTATTGATAGCTTCTTTATCCCCATTTTTTGCTCGGATAGCTAATTCATGCTCTTCTTCGCGGGATAAGGGTTCAATATCGGCAATTTGATTTAAATAATTCTGTAATGCTTTATCTTGAAACACATTTTCAGCCATAATTTTCCCTTCTGTATCTATGCTTTGAACTCAAGACTATGATCGTAGATAAAATCGAGAAGTTCGTCGTCAGACATTCTTAATCTTTTTGCCAGAGCAAAGACTATTTTTACACCAGAAAGATTTAAACCAACCTCCTGGGTTAAGGTTATAATAATTGTTATTTTTGTCATGTCATTTCTGGAAAAAATTCGTGTCCCGTTTTCAGTTCTCAGCGGTTTAATGAGGCTTTTTCTCTCGTACATGCGTATTGTCTGATCATGAACGCCAAGCTTTTTTGCAACGTCACCTATCAAGACCATATTATCAGTTCTTTTCATTTTGATACTCCTAAAAATCAGGGAAAAGTTCGCGCGGATTAACCGCGACACCGTTTAATCTATATTCAAAATGTAAATGGGGACCTGTAGCCGTACCTGTATCACCTACGGTGGCAATAGGCTGTCCGGCTGCAACTTCATCCCCTTCACGCACCAAATTTGTTTCGTTGTGGGCATAAACGGTCATAATAAAATTATCGTGTTCCAAAATTATAACATTTCCATAACCACGCTGTGTTCCAACATAAGCTACACGGCCTTTCATGGCTGCCAGAATAGGAGTACCGATCTGAGATTCTATATCAATACCTTTGTGCGGTTTACCATTTCTGATTCCGAATTCTGAAGTAACAATGCCTTTTAAAGGTAAAACCAATTCAGTATTTTTTACCCGTTCAATTTTTTGAAATTCAAGACTCTTCTTTTCTGCTTCTTCATTCAAATCACGATCTTTGCTGTCAGGAACTGGTTTTATTTGAATTTTTTCAGCTTCCATTGTTTTACTGGTAATTTTGCCGCTTTTTAAATAAATCTTCTGCCCCGTTTCAAGATTGAAAGATTTAAGATTATTAATATCCATTATTTCTATCAAGCTTAGATCATACATTTTTGCTATGCGAGTAATACTCTCTTTAGACCTGACAGTATGATAGCCGCATGCCGGAATGGGTCTCACGGTAACATATTCCTGTTTCTGTCTGATCCTGGGTTTCAGGTAGAGCTTTTGCCCAGGAAAGATTCTGTCGGAACTTAAATTGTTGAAAAGCATGAGTTTTTCAACAGGAATCCCGTATTCCCGGCTGATAGAGCTTAAAGTTTCTCCCTTTGTGATTATATGATAGTCATCACTTGCAGTATAATATTGGGGATTACTTTTTATTATACAGGAAAGCAGACAGAGGGAAACAGAAGTAAGAAGAATGAGGTATCTAGTAAACAATCCTGAATTTCTCATATTTTTTTAAGGGAATCTCATTTAATCTGAGCTCAGTAACATTTGACTGGCTGGGACCCTGGCGCAGCTCCTCCAGAAAAAGTTCAAGATCGCTTTCATTTCCGGTTGCAATAATCATTACCCTGCCATCAACAAGATTTTTTACTTCTCCCGAAATATTCAGAGAAGCTGCCTTTTTTAAAGTAAAATACCTGTAACTTACACCTTGGACTCTACCTGAAACATAAATCTCCAATGTTTTCATAACATTACCTCAAATTTACAATAAATAAATTTGAGTGAGCTATTGTCAAATTCAAAAAAAAAGAATAATCATTTCTAATTATCTATGGAAATAAAGTTAAACTTGACATGTAAAGTGAGAAACAGAGCCTGATTGAAACTGGTATTAATTATGGATAAAGAAATATTTAAAAGATTTTTAAAAGAAAATTTTCCGAAAAATTATGATAGTTATTTGCAGAATTTCAGTAATTATCTGCAAATAATTACGGAAATTAACAGATCCGTAAACCTTGTTTCACGTAAAACATTAAAATCTGAATTCTGGGTAAAACATTTTTTGGATTCTGTTATGGTATTCAAGCTGACAGAATTCAAAAATAAAAAAATACTCGATTTTGGAACAGGGGGTGGAATGCCGGGAATACCACTGAAGATAATCTTTCCTTCTGCCAAAATGTATTTGCTTGATTCCACAGAAAAAAAGATCCAAGCTGTAAAAAAGATGATCAAAAAGCTTGACTTATCTGATTGTTTCACGATTGTTTCACGAATTGAAGAAATGGATGATAACTGGGATGATTTTTTCGATCTGATCGTTTGCCGGTCAGTAAAAATAATTCCCAGATATAGAAGGAAACTTTTTAGATTGTTGAGTAAAAATGGAGAAATTCTGTTATATAAAGGCAGAAAGATCGAAGACGTACAAATATTTTCGAAATACAAGATCTGGGATCTGTCACATCCAGCTCTGGGCGAAAGAAAAATAGTACAAATCAAAAAAGAATGGGAAGATTATGAGTAGAATTATAACTATTGTAAATCAGAAGGGTGGAGTTGGCAAAACAACAACAACAGTTAATTTAGCCGTTGCTCTGGCAATATATGAGAAAAAAACTCTTTTGATAGACCTGGATCCTCAAGGTAATTCTTCCAGTGGAATCGGTTTCAAATTGGAAAGTCCCAACATTTATGAAGTATTAATAGGGCAGGCTGATTTGAATAAAATTATTAAACCGTCCAAAATTCTGGATAACCTCTTTGTAGCTACATCAAATCAGGACCTGAGTGGGGCAGAGATCGAACTGGTAAAAGAGTATTCACGCGAGCAGAAATTAAAAAAAGCGATCGAAGAAATTAAAAGTGAATATGAATATATTTTGATCGATTGTCCACCTTCACTTGGTTTGTTAACCGTAAATGCACTTACAGCCTGCACAGATGTAATTATACCAATCCAATGTGAATATTATGCCCTGGAGGGGGTAAGCCAGTTACTTAATACAATAAGATTAATAAAAAAAAACCTGAATCCTAACTTGAATATTCTGGGCGTGTTGTTGACCATGTACGATAAACGGCTTAACCTTGCTCTTCAGGTAGCTAAAGAAGTGCGCAGATACTTTCAGGAAAAAGTATTTGAAACAGTTATACATAGGAATGTTAAAATTACGGAAGCCCCCAGTTTCGGGAAATCTATTTTTCATTATGACATTAAATCTGTGGGAGCAAAAGACTATCTGCAATTTGCAAAGGAAGTGATATTAAGATGACAAAATTAGGAAGAGGATTAGAGGCTTTAATAAACCCGGGACCAGATACTCAGGATCAAACTATGGGAGTTACAACTCTGCGTATATCAGAAATTGTTCCCAATAAATATCAGCCCAGAAGATCTTTCGATCAAGAAAAATTGCAGGAACTAGCTAATTCGCTGAGAGAAAATGGTCTTATCCAACCGATAATTGTAACAAAAAGAGATGATTCTCTCTATGAGTTAATTGCCGGGGAACGGCGACTGGAAGCAGCTAAAATTGCTGGATTCAGGGAAGTACCGGTCATTATAAGAAGTGTAACCCCCAAAGAACAATTGCAGTTTGCCATTATTGAGAACGTTCAGAGAGAAGATCTGAATGCGATTGAAGTGGCCAAAGCCTTTCAACAGCTTAATGAGGAATTTCATCTTACCCATGCTCAGATCTCGGAAATAGTCGGTAAAGACAGGGTGACGGTTTCAAATTTTATCAGACTTTTAAAGCTGAACAACAATATACAGAACATGATACTGAACAATTCGCTTTCTTCCGGTCATGCCAGGGCTATATTGCAGGTGGATGATGATCTTCAGGAAAGCTTTGCAGAAAAAATCATCAGGAATAAATATTCAGTTAGAAAAACAGAATCGGAAGCTAAACTGATTAAAGAAAGAGGTTCTTTGTCAGCCAGAAAACCTCTGGAAAATAAAAATGAATTATATCAGAAATATGAAGCTAAATTAGCACTGAAATTTAAGACAAAGATCAGTATCAGGAAAAACAGGAATCAAGGTAAAATTACCATCTATTTCAATGGTGGAGATGATCTTAAAAGAATTATCGATGAAATTGAAAAATGAAAACACTTTTGATAGTAATATTAATTTTATCGATTACAACAGTTGTGTTCCTGCTGAAAAATAATCACGATCTAAAATTTAAACTGGAACAGCAAAAACAGGAAATTGAAGCCTCAACAAAATATATTGAACAGCTGACAGAAATAATTTTAAAAAACAGTTCTCCAGCCGACAATGCTCAAATTAATCCTGAGCATCTTGCTGATCTATTGACTGAATATTTGAACAAAGAGGATTTGCCTTTACTTGAACAAGAAAATATTGAGAATCTGGAAAGAAAAACGACTCTTATTCCTGATAGATTGCCGGTTATCGGGGATTTTGTTATCAGCCAGAGATTTAAGGAAAAACATCAAGCCATTGATCTGGCTTCCCCTCTGGGTAATCAGGTGGTTGCAGCGGCCACGGGTGAAATCATAGAGGTGAGTGAAGATAAATATTTCGGAAATATGCTATTGATTGATCATTTCAATGGATTTGTGACAGTTTATGCTCATTTGGCAAAAGTTCTTATTGAAAAAGGGGATATCGTAAAAAAGGGGATGGTAATTGGACTTGTAGGCGATACGGGAAACAGCAGCGGACCACACTTACACTTTGAAATAATAAAGAACGGGATTGCAGTGGATCCTGAAGATTATATAATTTTTTAACTGGT
>LKUH01000317.1 GCA_001412425.1 Candidatus Cloacimonas sp. SDB | reverse complement strand
AATAAAAAACTGATTTTCAAACAGTATTTCCCCAGTGCTTGATTTTATGCAGCTAAGCACGAAAAAGTAAATTGATTTTTTAGAATTTCAGCATCTGGCATACTAATTGCTTGATTATCAAATATAGTTGTATAGAAGTGTTTTTAAAAAACCCAAAAAAAGATAGGAGGAAAAATGGGAACACAACAAATTCTTTTGATCGTACTTAGTGTAATTATTGTAGGTATAGCGGTAGCGGTAGGTATTACCATGTTCAACCAGCAGGCATTTAACAGCAACCGTAATGCCTGTGTTTCAGATCTTAACATGTTCGCTTCACAGGCACAGGCTTTCTTTAAAACACCAACTTCTCACGGAGGTGCAGGTAGCGATCTAACAAATGTTAATCTTACCGATTTAGGTAACTGGATCGGGTTTGACTTCGGAAAAGATGGTGTAGCTGCTAATACTTTAGTAACAGGTAATGGTACATTTTTAATGGCATGGACTAGTCCAACTTTGACAATTGAATCTGAAGGTAATGAAACCGGTGTAGAACCAGCAATAAGAATTGATTTGGAAAGTGGTGATATTACTACTGCTATTGATGGTGTTTTCGCGACATAAACAATAGTTTTTAATCTAAAAAAAGTTATTGTTAAAAACATTGATATTTAACAAGTACAGGGAGTCCGCTCCCTGTACTTGTTTTAAATAATTTCAGGGAACCTAAATATGACCAGAGAATACCGTTACTCGGCTAAATCCCCGGAAGGTAAGGTCTTTCAGGGTATTTTAGTAGCCGAAAGTAAAAAAGCTGCCAGACGGAAAGTGGATGCTGTAATTTCCAAACACCAGTTGAACCTTGTTTCCCTGCAGCCTAAAAAGGACTTTATCTATCATGTAAAACTTCCCAACGGCAAAAAGGTGAAAGGTAAGCAGTCCGCCTATTCCAAGCAGGAAGTTGCCACAGCGCTGCAGGCTATCGGTTACAGGAATGCCCGTATTGAGCCTGTGCTGCTGGACATCAAAATGAAGCCCCCTTTCCAGAGTATTTTAATGTTTATAAACTTAGCTTCCTTCCTTTTAAAAGAAAAAATGAGCTTTGACAAGATCCTGAGGATCCTGGCAGAAGATGAGCCTAATGCCACTCTGCGGGAAACTCTGAAAAAGATCGAAGGTGAACTGAAAAAAGGGAAAGAAGGTGAGGTTGTATTCAACCGCTATGCCGACGTATTCGGCAAATTTCCGGCTTATATGATGGGTCTGGCAACCAAAAGCGGTAACATGTCCGACGTTTACGAAGCAACCGCCAAGTTCATGGAACGGGACATGGAATACCGCAAGAGTCTGAAGAAGGCTTTGCTGGTACCCATTGTAACTGTTGTTCTCATGATCGGTGCGGTACTCTATTATGTGATCGATATTTTCCCCAAAACTGCCCGTCTGTTCCTGAAATTCGATATGGATGTTCCTCCCATGACGGCTGCCACTCTGCAGATGAGTGATTTTTTTGCCGCCAACTGGATCTGGATGTTCCTGGTTGTGGCAATACCGGTGGTAGTGGTTGTATTCTGGTGGCGGACTCCCCGCGGTATGGTCTGGCGGGACAAACATCTTATCAAGCTTCCCATTATGGGTCACCTGCTGCATAAGGGCAGCATTGAAATATTTTTCCGGGTATTTTCAGCAATTTATGCCGGAGCCGAGAACAATATCGAGACTATCCAGGCTTCTGCGGAAGCCTGCAGAAATGCTTATATAGAAGAGAACATTAAAACCATAACCCTGCCTTTAATGCTGAAGGATGGTATGCCTCTGGTACCGGCTCTGCATAAAGCCGAAGTGTTCAACCGTTCTACGCTGAACCGGCTTAAAACCGGTACGGAATCGGGAAATGTGCTGCAGTCCGCCCAGCAGATAGCTTCTTTTTATGAACAGGAAATCACCTATAAAATGGCTAATCTAATTGAATCTATCCAGGTGATCATTGGCATATTCATTGGTATTGTGATAACATTGTTGACCATAGTATCTTCCGAGATTGCCATGGTTTCACCGCCTGCACCAGGTATTTAAGGAATTTTCATGGTAAGAAAAACACGTTTTGGACAGATCCTGCTGAACAAAGGCATTGTAAATGAAGAAACTCTGGAAAAAGCTCTGCAGATCCAGGCGGAAGAAGATCCCAATAACCCCCGAGCCTTAGGCGATATTCTTGTATCGGACTTTAAGATAGATCATCATGCCGTTTTCGGTCTGTTAGCGGAAATATATGCCTTTCGTGAGATCAATATTGATGTTGCCAGAGTTGATAAAAACCAGATAAAGCACACTAAAGAGATTTTGGCAAAATTTCCGGAAGAATTTAAAAAAGAATTATTATATAAAAAAATACTACCCTACCAGATCTCAACCGGCAGAAGAAACACTTTAATAGTCCTTGCCAGCGTACCGACCGATGAGATCCTGGAAAAGATCCCTGTTTATACCGATTTTAAAAAATATGAAGTAGTATATTGCAGGTTAGCAACTTTACGGGATTTGATCGAGCTGATCTCACCCCAGAAAAACGAATTCCTCGATCTGCTGGAAGAATCTTCCAGAGTTATTGAAGAATCAGATGAACTGGACAGTGGCGGTGGAGTAGATGAATACGCTCTGGACGAAGAGATCAATAAAAGTCTGCTGGTGAACCTGTTTGAAGGCTGCTTAATTGAAGCTGTCCGCAAAGGTGCCAGTGATGTTCACATCATCCCCTATCAACAGTCCAGCGTAGATTTCTATTTCAGGGTAGATGGTATTCTTACTCTATGGCACAGGCAGGACAATACTTCGCCGGAAGCTATTGCTGCTGTGGTTAAGGACAGAGCTAACGGAGTGGACAGATTTGAAAGGGATACTGCTCAGGACGGATTTGCTCAAAGACTGATAGACGGTCATCTCATCCGTTTCAGAATATCAATTATTCCAATTGTCTCTTCTGAATATGAAAGAAGGTTTGAAAGTGTTGTGATCAGGGTTGTTGACGACAGAAATGTGATAACGGACCTGCGTAAGCTGGGATTTCAGAAACAGGCGGAAGCCGATTTCGTGAAAGCGGTCAGCAAATCCCGGGGAATTATTCTGCTTACGGGACCCACCGGTAGTGGTAAAAGTACTACTTTAATGGCAGCACTGCATTTTGTGATCGATCCTTCTAAAAATGTTCTTACCTGTGAAGACCCGGTGGAATACGTCATCAGGGGAGCCCGTCAAATCAAGATCGGTAACAGATTGAGTTTTGACGACGCTATAAGGGTGATCTTAAGACATGACCCCGATGTTGTGATGGTTGGCGAGATCCGCGACAAGATAACTGCCGATACAGCAATTAAATTAGCCAATACAGGACATTTAACTTTTTCCACCCTGCATACTAACGATGCTCCCAGTGCCATTTCCCGGCTTTATAAAATGGGAGTGGAAACATTCCTGCTGGCTTATGCCGTAAATATTATTATTGCTCAGAGACTGGTAAGAAAACTGTGTGACAATTGTAAAAGACCCCTGTCCAAAGAAAAATATGAAGCTGCCCTGAGTTTTGGAATATTAGAAGAAGATCTGAAAGCGGGACGCATTTTTGAAGCAAATGAAAAAGGGTGTAAGAAGTGTACTGCAGGCTATAAAGGCAGGCTCAACATCTGCGAAGCTCTTTATTTTACTCCTGAAGTTCGAAAAGCAATTGTAGAATCGGGAGCTGAGATCGATGAAGAACTGATTAGAAGTATTGCGGAAAAACAAGGCATGCTGTCAATTAAAGATTCCGGACTGGACAGAATCAGAAATGGATTGACCAGTATTGCTGAAATTGCCTACGCTACATCTGAGGATTAATTATGAATACAGGACAGATGCTTCTGGTTATGCTGGCAATAATTTTGTTCTCAACAATTATAATTGCCACCTATAATAATCTTTTCACCATATTGTATATGGCTTATGAAGCAATGTATCAGATGCAGGCTTACAAAATTGCCGATCGCATATTTCAGGAAATAGATGCCATGAACATCAGCGGTACGAAAACTTTTCTGCAGATTTTTAATGAATATAATTATACGGATTCCATTTTAGCAATTAATAATGTTGAATATGTGATCAATTCTTCCACCAGCTGGTGCGATCAATATGGAGAAGCACCTGCAGATACACTGAAGAATTACCAGAGAATAGATGTTGTGATTTATTGTGAAGTAGGAAATGATACATTATGGACCGGAACTCCCACTCATCCTGTAAGCTACATTTATGGTGATCTGGGATTATAGCAGTTTAAGGTGAGAATGAAATGAGTGCATTAATTGATGCGATAGGAGCTTTAATAATTGGTGGTTTACTTTTACTGATAATGGTAAACACCTTATTCAATATTCAGGCTCAGTCAGTTGATATTGAACAGCAGCTTATTTTATCTCAGGTATCGGAAAATATAGCGCGGATAATCAGCGGGTATCTTTCTCTGGCGGGTGCGGGTGAAGGCGGTGCTGTTCTGGATTCAACTGGTATTCACAGATTAAGATATATTGCCAATGATACAACTTTTACCAGCACTTTAAAAACTTTTGATATTGTCCAGGGTGACAGCACTCAATTCGGTTTTCCCCTGGAAGTATATGTGGACGGCAACCGCGAACTGGGTCCTTTCTTTCTGTCTGAAGCAATGGAGATCACCTATTTTGATGAAAATGATAATGAAATAACCTTAACCAACGGATTTGTCACAAATCCGGATATAGTCAGATATATCAGACTGGAATTTGAGTTTTTCTATGATGCCTTCTCTCCTCCGGATATTCCAGGCTGGTTAAGGGATGACCCGAAAAACCGCATTGTTTTGTGGAGATATTTTATCAATACTTATCTTTAAGGGTTAATTAAGGGGTGAATTAGTTCAAATGGTTAATTTGAAGGATTTAAATAAAATATAAAAAGGATTTTCTTATGGATAAAAGCATACTTGATAATCCCGAAAAAGTGATATACGAATGGTGGTCTAAAATCCGCTGGTTCATTGTGCTGGTTTTATTCGCCATCGGTATATTAAGGATAGCGCAGGCAAATCAGGCTTATCCTACTTTTTTATTCATAGCTACTTTCCTGGGAATCAGCATTTTGAATATTTTGTTCCATCTGCAGATTGTCACTCCCAATAACTGGATTGCGGCATTACAGATAACCCTGGATATTGTTTTTGCCACACTGGTCGTTCATCTTACCGGAGGAATGCACAGCAATTTTGTCTGGATCTACCTTATTGCCGTTATTACGGCCAGCTTATCTATAGAAAAAGCGGGAGGATTCATTGCCGCCATGATAGGCAGCCTTTGTATGCTGCTGCTGATCATGATGTACAATTACGGCTGGTTATTTCCTGTAGTAGGCAGCGGATTCAGTACCGATATTGCTGATCAGACAATATTTTTGATCTCTTATACAGCTTTATTCAGCGGTGTTGCTTTTATTTCCAGTTTTATAAGTACGGTCCTGAAGGATTTTACGAGCCGCACAAAAAACGTGAGAGAGGAAATTCTGCATAAAGATCAATTGATCATTGAGAAACAGCAGGAATTAGCTGAACATCTTTCTGATACTGAAAACTACAAAGAAGTGCTGAAAACAGCAGCAGCCATTGCCGGTATAGACCATGATATCAACAATCCGCTGACCATTATATCACTCTCGATCAGGCGGATTAAAAAGGCTGCCAGTGAATATAATGATCTGAAATTAAGTAAAACCAGCGATCAGATGACGGAAGCCATAAATTCTATCAATGGAATATTAGTACGGCTGCAATCTTTAAAGAGACTGGAAATGATAAAAGAGGAAAGAAACAGGTTAAAAGGATAAGTTCATGAAAAAACATATTTTAATCGTCGATGACGAACAGAACATCAGGGAAGTCTGTAAAGAGCTTCTGGAAGAAGAAGGTTATAAAGTAACGCTGGCTGTAGATGGAAAAGATGCCCTGGACAAGATGGATCTGGAAATATTCGATCTTTTCCTCATTGATATGGCTATGCCCCGCCTTGGTGGTCTGGAACTGATGAAAATGATCAAGCAGAAACAGCCTCTGGCAGTTATCATTGTGCTAACCGGTTTTTCCAGCATAGAGGGAGCGGTAAAAGCTGTTCATGCCGGTGCTTTCCAGTACCTTTCCAAACCCATAAATGCTGATGAATTGCTGGAAGCTACCAAAAGAGGTATCCAATATTCCCAGGATCTTTACGGACCACTGCAGCAAGCCTTTGAACCTACGGCTGAAGTTTTTAAAAAAGATCCGATAATTCTGCATGGCTTTTCTGCTGAAGAGAAAGTAGATTTCATGGCTCTGGGCCGGATCAGAAAATTTGAAGTTGGAGAATCCATACCTTTAGGTGATGATAAGTCAGGTTCAATTATAATAATGGAAAATGGTGAAGCATCGGTGTGGTTAAGTAATACAACTATAGATTATTTACAGAAATGGGATTCTTTCGGAGAAGAAAGCTTTATCCTGGCAGGTTCTACTATAGTGTCACTGAGAGCCGAAACTTCAGTGAAAGTAAGGTATTTCGATCGGAAGAAAATGTTGGATTTCTTTGCATTTAAAGGTGAAAAACTGCTGAAAAGATTTATGATCAATCTCATCAATTCCATCCATTTTAAATGGAGAAAATCTATTCAGCGCATTGTGATGTTAAAACTGGTAACAGGAGATCGCTAGAAAATTTTGTTATTTTTGATCTTATTCTTTGATACTGAAGTAAAATTTAATCTTTAGCAATATTATTTGGATGAAAATCTTTCTTTAATGATTATAATGTCTCCCGGTTCCCAGTTTAAAGTACATCTGATTTAAAATATCTTGACATTTGTTCCGAAAATGGCTTAAGAAGTCAGTTAAAGTGATTTAAGCAATTATTTTTTATTTTTAAGGGAGCTTTATGAGTTTATCATTCACTTCGGAAATGATGGTAACTTTACCGGATTATTTAACCGGAACCAGCCGTTTTCAGAATATAAACAAAATGATCACCTTCAATGCTTCCTGGAGAAAGGTTGCCTACGAACATCTGCGTGAGCTTCTGAAAAAAACACGAGAAGTCCAGGCTTCTGATATTGACATAGGCGGTCCCGGCTCCAGAAAACAGATCTGGTTCAGGATTGAGGGTGTTAAAGCCCCAGCAAAAGATCTTCCCTCCTATTCAAATGACGAAATAACTGCAATTTTATTAAGCATATTATCAGATGATCAAAAAGTAATTCTGTTTAAAAACAAGAATGTGGATTTCTCTCTGGGTATAGTTCTGGAAGAGGGAGAAAAGCCTAACAGATTCCGCGGTGATATTTATTATGAAAGTAATACTCTGGTTGCTAATTTCAGAAGAATAAGCCAGAAAATATTCACCATCAAAGAGCTTGAAATTCCTGATCAGATAGTGCAAAGAGTGAATCTGCATTATGAAAAAGCCGGACTTGTTTTAGTGACCGGTATAACCGGTTCCGGAAAAAGCAGTACTCTTGATTCTATCGTGGATCTGAACAACCACAGTAATGATGCACACATAATAATTGTTGGAAATCCAATTGAATATGTTCATGAGTCAGACAGGTGTATAATCCGTCATCGTGAGATCGGAGAAGACGTATTATCATTCCGGGAAGGGGTTACGCAGGCCTTAAGACAGGATCCAGACATAATCATTGTGGGAGAAATGCGGGATCCTGCTACAATCTCGACTGTTCTGGAAGCTACAGACAGTGGTCATAAGTGTTTTTCCACTCTGCACACAAGTTCTTCCATTGAGAGTATTCACAGAATAATCGGTGAATTCCCTCCCATTGAACAGGAAAGGATCAGAAATAGACTGGCTGATACTTTAAAAGTAATAATTTCTCAGAAACTCATACCTGATAGAGATGGAAAGCGGGTATTGGCAAAAGAGATATTATCGGTGAACAGTTCTGTTCAGGCAGCTATCAGAAATTCTAATATAAATGAGATCTACCAGATGGTGAATGAGGGTAGAAAATATGGAATGTTCACTATGGAGCAGGATCTGTTTAATTTATATAAATTAAATAAAATTACTAAGGCAACAGCAATGAATTACTCAAATAATCGCAAGAGAATGGCTCAATTACTTTCCTACTAAAAAAGAAGGTAAATAAAATTTATGGCTAATAAAAAAAATCAATTTTCCTTTGGAATATTTCAAGACGGATTAACC
Organism: Candidatus Cloacimonas sp. SDB; assembly: GCA_001412425.1. GTDB lineage: Bacteria > Cloacimonadota > Cloacimonadia > Cloacimonadales > TCS61 > SDB. Next base: position 11,182 of record LKUH01000317.1, on the reverse strand, counting down.
GTTAAAATTGCTGAGTTAGTATTAATAGACGGGTCTATAAAAGTTCTTCGTCTGGGAAAAACAGAACTTAGTGCACCACTTTATCCTGCTCCGCCTGAGGTTAGAAAAGATTATACCTCGGTTGAAGAAATCGAAGAAAAAGAAGAACCTAAAACTGACGAAGAAAGTTTTGATGAACTCGAGCAATTAAGTAAACTGGAAGATCTGGAAATTTCGGAAGACAGCGTTAACATTTCCGATCAAGTTGCAGTTTTACCAGAAGATGGCGGTCTGGATATTGATCAGGAAGAAGCGATCCATGGACGTCAGGACCTGCAGAAATTACTCCAGTCTTTCCCACTACATAAAGGTAAGATCGCCCTTTCAGTAAGCGATGAACAAGTATCCTATCATCAGTTTGATTCTGCTTTTGCCTCTTCCCGGCTCAGGAAAAAACTTAAAACCGAAATACTTTCCAAAGAAGAGATCAAATCAAAAAATTATAGTCTGGATTACATAATTAATCCCAACGGATCGGGTCTGGCTTTTGTACATCGGGGACCATTGGAATTATTAACCGCGGTCCAGGAGATAAATCCGGTAATTACGAAACAGAAATTCATCTACAGTCATATTGATACTAACGAAATTACTCTCATGGATCTGGTTAATAATTGTTATGAATTTCCTCCGGAGGACTTTGTTACCTTACTTTATATCGGGAACGATTATAAAGTAGGAATCGTAATGAAGGACAAGAATCACATCAAGACATTTCCTATTATTATAACTGAGACTGATCCTGAAAAGAAGCGGCAGGCTATTTACTCCAAAATAATTCTGGAACAGGATATTTCCAATACTCCTATAACGCAGCACGTAATTTTAGCAGGTGAAGATGTTTCAGATGAAGATGTTGCATTTTATCAGGAAAAAGGATTTTACTGGGATCCGTTAAAGAGGCTGACCCTACCGGATCTGGATGTTGTAGAAAAAGAAGATGAAGAATCTTCGGAGGAGAAAATAGCTCAGTATGCTATTCCAATTGGATTAGCCTGGAAGGCTTTAGAACCGAAGAATCCGAATTTTTACGCTTCCAATTTACTTCCATCCCGAATCATTGAGAATCAGAAATACTTCAAGATCGCCTGGCATGGATATCTGGTATTAGTATTAATGTTTTATTTCGCTCTTTCAGGCACATTGAAACATCTTGAGCTCAAGCAGGAGATCATAGAAATTCAAAGAAAAACAGCTCTAACCCAATCCGAACTTCAGGATATAAGAAGAAAGATTGCAGCGGTAAATGCAGTAAAAAACAAGATAAACGAAATAGAAAATAAAAATGAAATCGTCAAAACTATCACAGGAACGAAAAATCAATGGCATTATATCTTAAAGGGCTTCTCAGAATCTTTCATGAATAACAAAATAACCTGGATCGATAATTTAACTGCTGATGAAAAATCCTTCGGAATAAAAGCCAGCACTTCCAGAAGACGCAATATCATTGAATTTTCCAACCTTTTTGCTGAAAATGAAATTTCTCAGATCAGTCCGATCTTTATTGAAGACATTCCAGTCTGGGAATTTAATATGACCTACAGTTATCTTGATCCGGATGCTATTAAAACTGATCCAAAAGTTATTACCACCATCGAACAGGAAGCCAGAAATCAGACTGCCTTGGATAAGGATATTACAGAAGATGAAATTATTCTGGTTTACCGCAGTATAATCAATATCTATTTTAATGGGAACTATAATGATGCTTACGACAGATTTGTAGAATTCAGGAAACTTTATCCGGACCACAAACGGGCTTACAACGCTAAATATTTCACAGGTGAATGTCTATATCTGAAAGGTAAGTTATCTGAAGCCAAGCAGATATTCCATGATATAGTAGCAGTTAAAGGCACTAAAACACCTGACGCTTATATGATGCTGGGCAATTGTTATAATAAAGAAAATGATTTTGAGCAGGCTAAATTTTTCTGGAACAAGCTGGTAATGGAATATCCCCATAACGAACTTGCTCCTTTAGCTGCTTATAAAATACAAAATCTATAAGGATTGAGCTTATGCCTTATGCAATAAGAAATTCGCTGATACTAACGGTTTTGCTTATCTTTGTAATCGTTTTTACAGTTTCACACAACTCCAGAATCACAAAAGAGAAAGAACAGCTTGAGCTGACCTATAATTCTCTGCTGGAGCAGTTAAAGAATCTGAAACTGACAAATCCCGATTATAACGATATAGACAGAATCACCAAAGAATATGAAGTATTAAGGCTGAATGATCTGCGAAACGGTAAAATTATTCCCAATGATAATAATCCGACTCTTTCTTATCTTTATCTATTAAATATAAGTGATAAGTTTGCTCCGGAAATCGATTTTCAATTTGCTTTTGTTAATAGAAGCGCTATCAATAATATAAATTTTAATACTTATCAGATCACCGGTACCGCTAACATATTTTCGCTTTATAAATTCATTTATAATCTGGAAAGAAATATAATTCTTTATACTATAGAACGGATCAGTATTTCTGAAGAGATAGTGGAAGACGAATTGATCGAGGGTAAAACGGTACCCAACATGGTTTCATTCACAATTTCTTTTAAAGCTTATTTCAATAAAGATATTCCCCAGACCATAGAAAACAGTAATCTGAGAAACCTGAAACCACAATATCTGGTTTATAATCCTTTCTACAGAAGAATCCATGAGCCTAGAGTTGATCCCGAAGAAGAAACATACATAAATGTTGATTATATCAGCTTAATTGGAATGACTCCGGAAAAGATCTTTATAAGAACAACAAGTGAAGAAATCGTTACTCTTGCTCCCGGAGAAAAAGTTGCTTACGGTTATTTAGATAAAATCGACTGGAACGAACAGGCAGCAATTTTTAAAATTAATAAAACCGGTGTCTATACCGATCAAACTTTATATTTGAATAAGGAATAATTATGAAAAAAACAAATTTATCCATTGTTCTGATAATTTTATTATTGGGCTCACAGGTCTTTGCTCAAGATTTCACTACCAAAGGTCAGGAAATTACAATGATGAAAGATACGGGCTTTGTTGATGCTATTCGTTCCATCGAATTGCTCTCACAGCAGTATGAAGGAAAGAAGATTATTAATACCTGCAGTTATACAGGACCTATTAATGTTCCCATTAAACAGGTTTACTGGCGGGAAGCTCTGCAATTGATCATTGATTTCAATAATCTTATTCTGGTCGAAATGCCCGGAGCCTACAGAATTACAGATGTTGAAAGAATCCAGGCTTCCGGAGAAGAGATTTCTCCCTCCACCAAACAGGTCAGAATAAGTGCAGTCTTCTTTAAACTGACTGAAGCTTTTTCCAAAAATGTCGGGATTGACTGGTCAACTTTTCTGAATGGAGAGGTTAAAGCAAATATCAATTTCAGGGGAGCAGCATCGGTTGCCGACGATTTATTCAACGCATCTACAAGCCACAGACTGGAATCCGGAGAATATACAATAGATGTTAATACCTTATTCCGCATTATTGAAGCTTATCAGGAAGGTACAATTTTAGCCAGACCCAATATTATTGTTCTTTCAGGAAAAACAGGTAAAATTCAAGTAGGTGAAGATTTTTCTATTAAGACCCTGGATGAGGATAGAAACACAATAACCGAATTTTTTTCCACCGGTATTATTCTGGAGGTAACTCCTACAATTATTAAACAGGGAGACAATGAAGCTGTTCATTTAATGGCAAAAGTGGAAAACAGTTCTGCCGTTCCCGGAGAATTGACCACGGTGATCAATCAGAGTCAGGCGGAAACTGAAGTATTATTGTATGATAAAGAGGAAACAGTAATTGGTGGTTTATATGATACCGATGTAACCATTGTCCGCAAGGGAATTCCCATATTAAAAGACTTACCCTGGTGGTTTTTCGGAATCCGTTATCTGTTTGGTTTCAACAAATCAGAAAAAAATTCAGGCGAATTGATCATCCTCTTAAAAGTTGATATACTGGATGAAATTGAAAGAAGAAGAGACAATGATATGCCGATAAAAGACAGAATTAAAGATACCAGAATTGAGAACAGAAAAACTGATGAATTATTTGAACAGGATATAAAAAAGTTGAAGGAAAACTAAAAAAAGGAAAAAACAATGAATAAAAAAGTCTTTTCCAAAACAATAAATATTATAGTTAAATTGTCACTATTAACCTTACTGCTGTTTCTGCTGTTCAGTTGCGGTGCCGATCTTGTATCTCCTGATATTAATATTCCGCCTGATAATCTTACGCTGGACAAAATTGCGGAAGGGCAGATCGAAATAAGCTGGACCTATAATGCCGGCTCCGATACGGTAATGTATTATATTGCTAAAAAGGCAGGAACTTCAGGCTGGATAAATCCATACAATATCACTGAAAATAAATTTTTCCAGGATTTTATTCCCACTTCCGATACCCTGGTCTATTCTTATCAGATTACAGCTTATAATAATTCAACCGGGGTTCAATCATCACCTTCAGAGATCGTGGCTTATTTTTCGGAATATTCCTATCCATCCGATCTGCAGATAACACAAATTGCTCAGGATCAACTGGAAATATCCTGGCAGGATCATTCTTTAGGTGAAGAAGGATTTTATGTGGACAGAAAAATAGGAGAAGATAACTGGGTTAATAAATATCGCTCCCTGGGCGAGAATACCACTTCTTTCGTAGATTTTACAAACCTGTATGAAGATGTCATATATCGGGTTAAAGCTTTTTCCGGTATTACTAATACTCCCACCATTACCGATACTATTTTTCCCACACTGTTAGCTCCTTCTAATCTGATACTGGAAAAACCGGATAATCAGCAGATCAGAATTACCTGGCAGAATAATTCTGCAAGTGCAGAAGGGTTTTTTATAGATAAAAAGATCGGTGAATCAGACTGGATTTCAGATTATGTTTACGTTGAAAGTCCAATTAATACTTACATAGATGATATTGAATTACCCTGCGGAGATTTTTATTACCGGGTCAGAGCCGTTGAGGGAATTTATACTTCACCTTACAGCGCAGAGGAAAAGATAACCATCTTCCTTGATCTGATAAGCTCAACACCAACTGCTGGTAATCCTTTAGACATATTTATCTCAGAAGAAACTAACTGGTATGCTTTGATTTCTGATCTATACAGCGGTTTTGCCCTGATAGATTGTGTTAATCCCGGTGCTCCTCAAAATCAGAATTACAACGAAGAAGGTTTACCTGACAGAACTCTGTCGGTAGCAGTTAAAAATAATATGGCTTATGTAACAACTTTAAGCGGGTTGGAAGAACACGGCAGATTGTTTGTGGTGGATCTTTCCCCTATTCTGCCTTATCATGGCATAGAATTCCCCGGTGTGCTGCAGATCGCTGCAAATGTTCCGGTCAGCGGAAATCCGGATGACACTTATGTACCATATGATATTTATATTGAAGGAGATTATGCCTATATTGCTGATGGTGCAAATGGGCTGGAAATAATTTATATCGCAACCTCTAATCCTGAGCATGTTGCTAATTTTCAAACCGGCGGTATTGCCAGAAGAGTATATGTTAATGAATCTTATGCCTATGTTTCCACCGGACTTAATGGTGTTGTTGTAGTAGACATAACCGACCCAAACAATCCTTTTGAAATCGATCATTACACTACTACCGGTTTTTCTCTGGATGCTACTGAGCGAGACGGTTATGTGTTTATAGCAGATGGCGAAAATGGGCTTAAAATAGTAAATTCCGCTACAGGAGAGATCAATTATATTTATACGGGCGGTTTTGCCAACGGAGTTTATGTGCAGGGACAGGGACGCCTGCTTGAAGATCATGTATATTTACTGGATCGCGAGAAAGGCCTTTATGTGATAGATATTAGTGATATTTCAAATCCGTATATTCTGGGTTATCATGAAATGGACAGTGAGCCTGTTTCCATAGCCAAGTTTTTCTTTAGCAGTTATGTTTTTATTGCTGATTCTGAAGGGTTAAAGATTATTCAGGTAGCACCATAGATAGAGTATAAAAATAATACATAGGGAGGAAAGATGAAGAAGTTTATTATCCCAGTCATATTTTTTTGTTTTACAGGATTTTTGTTTGCCATTGATGTTATCGGGCCTGTATCCGGGACCTGGACGTCAGCACAGAGTCCTGTTAATGTGATCGGTGAGATTGAACTACCGGTCAATCAGCAGCTGATAATTGAGCCTGGAGTTGAAGTGAATTTCTCCGGGCATTACAAATTCAACATCTACGGGAGATTACTGGCAATTGGAGAAGAAGAGAATTACATCGAATTCACTGCTGCAGATGAATTAACCGGATGGCACGGACTAAGATTCTTTGATACCGTGTCCAATGGTCAGGACAGCTCAAAACTGGTTTACTGTATCCTGGAATACGGTAATGCAACAGGTATTTCTCCAGATTATCGCGGGGGTGCAATTTATTGCGCGAATTCTTCAGATCTGGTCATTTCCAACACTATAATCCGGAATAGCAAGTCTTTAAGTGCCGGAGCGGGATTATATCTTGATAGTTCCGATATAGATATCAATAATACCGTTATCTATGGCAACGAAGCTACAGGAGCCGGAGGTGGAATATTTATGCTTAATTCCAGCCCGACTCTGGATCAGGTTGAAATTTATGATAATTCTGCCTATTATGACGGCGGGGGTATCAACTGTTATTCTTCCAATCCAGTTCTTACTTATGTTGCGTTCTGGGGAAATTCCACCCAATGGAACGGAGGCGGAATTAGTGCATATAATAATTCCACCCTCAATATCACAAATGCAACGATTGCGGAAAACTATTCCCCGCAGGACGGTTGCGGGATTGCTGTTCTCTATAATTCTTCTGTAAATCTTATGAATTCCATAATCTGGGATAATTATCCCTATGAAATTTATGTATCCAACAGTGCTTCCTTAACAGTTGATTATACTAACGTAAATGGAGGGCAGGCTGGAATAACATCTTTTGGAACTTTAAACTGGCTGGCTGGTGGTAATTTGAATGTTGATCCCTTATTTGTTGATCCAGCGGCTGATGATTTTTCTCTGCAGGGAAATTCTCCCTGTATCGATGCTGGAAATCCAGATCCTGCCTATCTGGATCCGGACGGAACCCGAAATGATATGGGTGCATATAATTATCTTCAAGCCGGAATAAGAGGTCTGGTTACTGTAACTTCCGGAGATGGCAATGTCGAAAATGTTCTTATCAATATATATGAAGCTAATACCGACGATCTTGTTGCGACGGTAAATCCAAACGCAGAAGGGGTCTATTTCATTACAATAGATGCTGGAGTTTATGATATTACTGCTTACCTGGCAGGTTATTTTCCTTATCCCACTATGCACGAAGATGTAGTAGTATATGAGAGCCAGCTTACAACGGGTATTAACTTTAATATGAATTTAATTGCCCAGGGATCAATTTATGGTATTATCACAGTAGAGGGAACCGGAAATCCTGAAAATGTTCTGATTACTGCAGGTGAAGAGGAAACCAATCCTACCTATAATTTTGTTTTAGATATCTGGTGGTACGAAATTTTCCTCAATCCTGGATATTACGATGTTACTGCATCACTAATAAATTATCAGGATACAATCAGAACAGACGTATTGGTTCAAAGTTCTCAGCAGACAACAGGGCAGAATTTTCATATGATTCCTATCTCATTTGATGGAACTGTAACGGGAACGATTTCATTACTGGGAGGAACAGGAAATCTGGAAGATGTAAGCATTCAGATTGAAGGTGACGATGATATTTACCATCCTGATGAGGATGGATTTTATTCTATAACTTATCCCGGTGGGTATCATGATATTACTGCTTCTTTAGAGGGTTACACCAGTGTGACCTTAAGAGATGTGATCATAGTAGAAAATCAAACCACACCCGGAGTAGACTTTGTCTTGATAAACTGGGTACCTGTAACCGGCACTCAATATTCCATGTCACGTCTCGTTAATTTAACTCTGGATGGTCAGTTTATCTGCGGAGGAATGAATAATCAGGTTGCAGCATTCCATACCGATCTAGAAAATGTAGAAACCTGCAGGGGTATAGCGGAATGGGATGAAAACGGTTACTGGTTCATTCATATTGTCAGCGACGAACAGCAGGGAGAAGAAATATATTTCAAAATATATGAAAGTTACACTGAAGATATTTATACCAGTATAGGTGCTTTGGAGTTTGAAGACTGTACTTACAGCGACCTGGTATATTGCTTCTATGTTCCTTCACCCGTGAGAATGCACACCTACGATCTGATTGAAAACTGGAACTGGACTTCTTTCAACTTATTTCCAGATGACTATGCCTTTTCTTCAATTCTGGAACCTCTGACTCCGGATGATATTTTCCAGATCAAGACCCAGGGCAGCTTCTATACTTATGAATATGGAGAATGGACCGGTGAGCTGGCTTATTTGAATCTTCAAGACAGTTACAAGATCAATATGTTCAATGCTGTTGAAGGCTTCCAATACAACGGAACTGCTATAAATCCTCAGTTATATCCAATAGTTTTAGAAGAAGAATACAATTGGATCAGTTATATTCCGCTGAAAACATTAGCATTGGAACAAGCTCTAAGTGATCTGAACTGGCCTGATTCCCTGATGATCAAAACACAAAATAAATCTGCAGTCCATTTTGCTGAATATGGCGGCTGGATTGGAGATCTGCAAACAATGGAGCCGGGAGTTGGTTATATTCTATACTGGCCCAATGAAATACCTGAAGGTGAGATACTTTACTTCACTTATCCGCCAAATCCCTGTTATTCCGGACCTGAAGAGGAAGAAAGAATATTTGCTCAACAGCCAGTTTCCACTCCAATCTGGGAAGTTATGCCTGGCACAAGGTTCAATATGATCATGCTGGCAGAAATTTTAGACAACGCTGGCAATGCCCTGGATTATTCAAACTACACTATCGGTGTTTTTGACACAGATGGAAATTGCAGAAGTATTGGTAAAAGTTACAACGATCTGCTTTATTTCACAATTGTAGGAAACGATATTAACGAAGAATTGCAGATAAGATTATATGATCATATTACTCAGGAAATTATTTACACAAATTATTCGATCTTATTTGAAATAGATGCTGTGATCGGTTCACCGGCTGAACCTTATTCGACCAGACTGAATGCACCTGAAAACAATATACCAAACTTGTTCGGACTTGAGCAGAATCATCCGAATCCTTTCAATCCCAGTACTTTTATAAATTACACTTTACCTGCAGACGGAGAAGTTACTCTGGAGATATACAATATGAAAGGTCAGTTAATTCAAACTATTGTTAATGAATTTAAAAATGCAGGACGATACACAATTGAGTGGAATGCTGCAGAATTCGGTTCAGGAATCTATTTTTATAAACTCAGCAGTGGTGAACTAACTGAAGTTAGAAAGTGTCTGATGATAAAATAATGAAAATATTATTCTTAAACCCCGGAAATTTATCGTTTCTGGGGTTTTTTCTTAAAATGGAGAACACATGAAAAAGTTTATATTTTTTATAATCTGTATTTCATTTTTAACTCTTTCAGCTGATCCTCCGGATTGGGAACAGATCGGTGGAACTCAGTTTTCCATGTTATTGAGAACTCAGGTTACTCATCAGGAAAATTTATTTGAAGGGATTGATGCTGATAATATTTTAGCTGCTTTTGGACCGGGAGGAACTGAGGACTGTAGAGCTATCGGATTCTGGATCGAGGCAAATCCTCCCTTATATGAAAACGGTTTCTGGGATCTGGGAATAGTTTCAAATCAATTTGAAGGTGAAATAATCACTTTTAAAATTTATGAAGCCAGCACAGACAGCATATTCGATTGCTATCAGGAGATCAGCTTTACGGATGGCATCACCATCGGGTCTTCGGTTGAACCTTATATGCTTTCAACCAGCATTGGTGAGCTGCAGGGCATTATTGAAATTGAAGGTTCGGGAGATATTGAAAAAGTGACTATCTCGGCAGGAACCGGTTCTACTCATCCCACCTGGAATGCTACCGGTTTCTGGGAATACAGCCTTTCACTTTCACCCGGAATTTACGATGTGTCAGCCTCAATGCTGGGCTATGAGGAAGAAATTGTTACAGGTGTGGAAGTAGAGCCGGATGAAATTACTTCCGGAATAAACTTTTACCTGGAGCCTGTAGATTATCCCATGTTATTTCTTCCAGCTGAATTATTTGGAATCCAGGGTGAATTTTTTACTGCACCATTATACATTTCTATACCGGCAGAAGTTGGAATAGAAGGTATTAATGTCACTATTTCTTTTGATGAAGAAATACTTGAGGCAACATCTGCTACACTTTCGGGCAGCATTTTGGAAAATGAAAATTATACTTTTGGTGTTAATGCCAATAATCCAGGTGAGATAATTCTGGGTTTCTCAGCTAATGAGGATCTTTACAGCGGTAGCGGAATTATCGCTTTTATCCAATTTTCGGTAAATTCTGCTGCTGAAGTTGGCACAACCACTGAAATAAGTTTTACAAACGCTGTAATCAACGAATTTGTTGTAACTTCCGCCATCTCTGTTCTAACAGTGATGGATCAACTCTATCAGATTTCCGGCAATATTGAATACTTCAAAAATGAAACTACTGTGCCAAATGTATTGCTGAATCTGGAAGGAATTCATAACCTGCAGACCAGTTCCAATGATGAAGGTATTTACCTGTTCGACTATCTTGTGGAAGGCAATTACAGTCTGTCTGCTTCTAAATCTGATGATCTGGGCGGACTCAGCGGTACAGATGCATCTCGTGTTTTCCGGCACTCCATTGGATTATACAATTTCAGCTGTCACGAAATGATTGCAGCAGATGTTACTCTGGATGCAACCATAAGTACAACGGATGCTTCCCGAATTGCCAGATATGCTGCAGGATTAATTCAGGATTTAAATTCCGGCACTGACTGGGTATTTTTTCCGGAAGAGATTGAAAACTGCGAAGATTGGCCTCCCATAATTTACGAAACGGACAGATATTATTCTCCTCTGAATGAAAATCTAACAGCAGAAAATTTTATTGGTGTGCGTCTGGGAGATGTTACTGGAAACTGGAGTTCGGAAACTTCCAGAAAAAAATACAGGGACGATCC
>LKUH01000316.1 GCA_001412425.1 Candidatus Cloacimonas sp. SDB | reverse complement strand
TTTTTAAAAATTTCATGAACAAAAAAATTATTCTAAAAAGATAAATTAGACTTGACTCGAATATCAGTATGAAATATAAAAAATAGCAGAATCATGATAGGAGTGTGTAACTTTGAGACAAATTAATCTGGAAATAAATATTGAGAATATAACTGGTTTCATTCAACAGCAATTGCTGAAAGCCGGTTATGAGAAGATTATTGTAGGTTTATCGGGCGGGATAGATTCGGCAGTTACTGCTGCGTTATCTGTAAAAGCTGTGGGTAATAAAAACGTGATCGGTGTAATGCTGCCCTACAAAAAGAGCCATCCTGACAGTCTGGCACATGCTAAGCTGCTGGCTGAACAGTTAGAGATCTCCAGCAGGATAATTGACATAAGTCCCATAGTGGACGTTTATTTTAATACCTATGACTCTGATGCGGATTTATTAAGAAAGGGAAATATGATGGCCAGGGTTAGAATGTGTATTTTATTTGATCTTTCAGCGAAATATCGAGCTTTAGTGGCCGGAACGGGAAACAAATCCGAACTCATGATAGGCTACTGCACTCAATATGGTGATAATGCCTGTGCTTTTGAACCGATTGGACATCTTTATAAAACTGAAGTGAAAGAGATCGCCCGTGTTTTGCAGATTCCGAAAGTGATCATTGACAAAAGCCCCACAGCCGATTTATGGGAATCACAGACGGACGAAGCTGAGATGGGCATAAGTTATGCTGTATTGGACAATATTTTGTTCAATTTAATCGAAATAGGCAAAGATAAAAAAGAAATATTGGCTACTGGTGTAACCGAAGGTGAGATCGAGAAAGTATTGAAGATGGTCTCAAACTCAGATTTTAAACGAAAAATGCCTCCGGTTCCGAAAAAAAAATGAGGAGAAGGTATGAAAAGATTATTTAAGGGAATTTTTAGAATACTCGTTATTTTTTTCTTATTAATAATTGTATTAGTAGCTGCTTTGATAATTTTCAGAAATCCTATCGCTGATTATCTGATAGAAACTGCCGGTTCAAAAGTGGCAGGTGCCAAAGTGGAAGTTGACGGCGTTTATTTAAAACCTTTCAAATTACACATCAGTTGGGAAAGACTGCAATTCACCAATAATCAAGATACCTGGGAGAATCTTTTCGAGACAGGTAAATGTGATTTTGAATTGGCTTTCAGACCGCTGTTTGCCAGTAAAATTCTCATAGAAAAAATGCAGTTGGAAGATATGCGTTTCAATACTGATAGAACAAGTGACGGCGCCATTGAGAAAAAAGATATAACGAAAGCGGAACCGTCAAAATTAATGCAGGCTTTAATGGCCAATCTGGAAAGAGAAAAGGAGAGAATTCCGGTTTTCAATCCCGATTTTCTCAAAACAAAAATCGATGTAAATTCTCTGTTGGAAGAGTTCAATTTTCATACTCCCGCTAAAGCGGATTCCATTAAAGAAATTGCGGAAGACAGATATGCTTTCTGGAATAATCTTATCGAGAGTAATGATTATGAAGAACGGATTAAGCAGGTGGAAACCAATATTAAAAATATTAATGTTGAAGAAATGGATAATCTGATCCAAATTCAACAGAATCTTACTCTGGCAGTGGATTCTTATAATACCACCAAATATTTATATGAAGAGATCAAGACTAACAAAGGGCAGTTAGAAAATGATCTGAAAAGGTTGAAAACATTGTATAATGATGTCCCCAAGTGGATCAAGGCTGATTATGAAAATGCTGTTGAACTGGCCAGACTTCCTGATGTCTCGATCCAGAAAATTGCCCTGATGCTGTTTGGTGAGCGAGTTACCGAGGGTGTTATGGCTATTTTGGTTCAAATCGAAAATATCAGAAATTTGTCAGATGAAAAAAAAGCTGCTCCCGGGAAAGAGCGTATGCCACATTTACCAGCCTTCTGGATAAAAGAGATTTCTGTTTCAGCTTATCCCGATGAACAACTGAGATTAAGCGGGAATATTTTCAATATTTCCAGTGATCAGAAAAAAACTGGTAAACCGCTTGATCTTAAACTGGCCGGAAAAGATGAAAAGATCGGAAATCTCTCTATTAATGGTCTTTTTGATCACCGTTCTGATATATCTCAGGATATAGTAAATATTTATGCTGATGAAATTCCTATCAGAGACTTGACTCTGGCTAACTTTGATCTGCTTCCCGGAAAGCTGAAAAGAGGAACTGCGAAATTATTTTCTAACTTGAACTTAACTGATGAACTTATCAAGATAACGGTGGGATTTGAAGCAGAAAATATTCAATTTGATTATACTTCACAACCCGAAATGGATGAAAGACTTGTCAGGATTTCCAGATCAATTTCGGAAGCTATTGATAAAATTACTTTTGATGCTGGTATAACTCAAAAAGAAAAGAATTATACCTTCAGTTTAAGCAGCAATCTGGATAAATTGATTTCTTCTCAGTTAAAAAAGGTAGTGCAGGATGAAATAACTCGGGCAAAAGCGGAGATCGAGAAAAGAGTTTACGCTGAAATGGATAAATATAAAGATCAGGCGGAATCGTACATTAATACGAATAACACAAAACTTCAGAACAAAATAGATGAGATTAATGTCAGAATTAATGAACAGAAAAATAGAATTGAACAGAAGAAAAAAGAGATTGAGAACAGAATTGAGGTGGAAAAGCAGAAACTTGAAAATGAGGCAGGAGAAAAACTGGGGAATGAACTGGATGACCTGCTTAAACAATTCAACCAATAATCGGGGGATAATTGAAATTATTCAATTCGGACAGATGTAAGATCTGCAGAAAAAGAAAAGGGAACAGGTTCTGTATAAGGCTGGAAGGCAACATCTGCTGGAATGACTGCAACATATTAAGGGTTGACCTGAAATGTTCACAAAACTGCCGTTATGCTCTCAAAAAAAATCAGCGGAACGGTAAGGGAATTTTCTTTGAATTCAAAACCAACGCAGATTCTCAAACGGAATTTACCGATCTGCTGAAAAAAGAAATTGATAAATGGATAACCTCACCTCAGGATTTCTGGAATAATAAAACTCCGGCTGAACTGGCTGAAACAGAAGAGGGGAAACAGCAGATCACTACTTTTTTTAACAGTTTTACAATACCTGAGTATGTTCCTATGCAATACCTGAAACAAAGACTCAATCTAGCTGATCTGATAATTCATTCCCTCAAAAAAAACTTTGAAACTATTGCAGCTGAATATCTTGATCTGATTATTTCTTATGAATGGGATAAAACATTTGAGTTAGTAAATATAAAAAATAAATTTGCTGATCAAGACCTTTGGTCAAATTATCTTAATAGAATAACTTCTGACAAGATCCTGAAAAAAATGAAGCATTATGATCTTATCTCTTCTGCTCTTGCTGAGAGTAAAAAAACCGGAATTGTCTTTCTGGAAATAAATGGCAGATATGAAATTTCTTTGATATTGGAATTAATTGGAACAGACTGGTTTGTTGTTGGCAGGATTTATGGAAAACCGGAATTATATAATGGTGAAAATGAAGCTGTAAAACAGATCGCACTTCTGCTTTCCTCCAATAAGATCAACGAGGTTTTTCCTCTGCTGAAGAAATATTCTGCTATTTTTCCCGATAGTGCAGATCTGCATTATTACTGGGGTCTATATTACACTTTCGCAAATAATCAACAGAAAGCTGAAGAATTTTTCTTAAATGCAGTAGAGATAGATCCCGATTTTACTGAAGCTAAATATAATTATGCTTATGTTCTACATTCTCAAAAAAAATATACTAAAGCGAAAGTTCTTTACCGTGAAATACTGAATGCTGAACCGGAAGAAATAAAATCAATGAACAATCTGGCCTCAATTCATATAGATCAAGGTGATTATTCCGCAGCTAAGAAATTATTAGACCAGTGTCTGGAAATAAACAGTGAAAATGAAATAGCCAGAAAAAATCTGGAACGGTTGGAAACTCTCAACCCTTAATCAACATGGAGCTTTCTAATCTTAAACCAGTATCCCAAAATTTGTGGGAAATTCCTCGAACAGGCAGTATGAGGGTTCCGGGTAGAATCTATCTGAATAAAAAACTCCTGGTCTCCATATTTAAAGACAATGCTATCGATCAGGTAAAAAACGTAGCTCATTTGCCCGGTATTCAGAAGTTTTCCCTGGCTATGCCGGATATTCACTGGGGCTATGGCTTTCCTATTGGAGGAGTAGCCGCTATGGATGCCGAACACGGAGTGATATCTCCGGGAGGTGTGGGTTACGATATCAACTGCGGTGTTAGATTTATAAAAACAGATCTCAACTATTCAGATATAAAACAAAAACTTCCTCAACTGGCTGATGCCCTTTTTAAGGCCATACCGACCGGTGTAGGTTCCAAAAATGCCATTTCGGCACTGACACACCGCGAACTGAAAGAATTACTGTGTGAAGGCGCTAAATGGGCTGTAAACAAAGGATTTGGACTGGAAACAGATCTTGAAGCTATCGAAGAAAATGGCTGTCTGGCTGAAGCTGATCCGGAAAAAGTGAGTTCGAAAGCATTGAAGCGGGGTTCAAATCAGGTTGGTACTCTGGGTTCGGGTAATCATTTTATCGAATTGGGTAGGATAAGTGACATTTTTAATGAAGGAATTGCAGATCAATTCAGGTTAAAGAAAGACCAGGTTATTGTGATGATACACACCGGTTCCAGAGGAATTGGACACCAAATCTGTGATGATTACGTTTATAAAATGGTAAGTAATTTTGCTCAGTTGGGATTTGATCTGCCGGATAAACAACTGGCTTGTGCTTATATCCGATCTGAACTGGGTGAGGATTATTACGGAGCTATGGCTGCTGCAGCAAATTTTGCCTGGGCTAACAGACAGATCATAATGAATTTGGTGGAACGATGTCTAATGAAAGAACTTAGAATCAGCAATTCTACTCTCGGATTTGAGCTGATTTACGATGTCAGCCATAATATTGCTAAATTCGAAGATCATTTTATCGATGGGACATTGAAGCGGGTTTGTGTTCATAGAAAAGGAGCTACCAGAGCTTTAGGTCCTGAAAATGCCTCCCTTGCTTCAAAATATAAAAAAACCGGTCAGCCTGTCATAATTCCAGGTGATATGGGAACTGAGAGTTATCTTTGTGTGGGAACGGACAATGCAATGCTGGAAACTTTTGGCAGCTCCTGTCACGGTGCTGGTAGGGTGATGAGTCGAAACAAAGCCAGAAAAAGCAGTAATATCAGGCAGGTGCAACACGATCTTGATTTCAAAGGCATAATAGTGAAAGCAGCTTCCAATCATACCATTCTGGAAGAGATGAGTTCCGCTTATAAAGATGTAAGTGAAGTAGTGAATGTAATGGCGGAAGCAGGTATTGTGCAGAAAATCGCCAGAACACTGCCTATGGCTGTTATCAAGGGCTGATGGCGACCTGGATAGATTAACCAATGAAATGGAAGATATTACCTCACACTGCCGATTATGCTTTTCGGGTTTATGGCAGAGATATGCAAGAATTATGCCTTAATTCGTTTCAAGCTTTAAAAGAAAGCATGTTGAATAAATTCAGTGTTTCTAATCAAGTATCTCAGGTGAAATTAATCAAGATAGAAGCAGCAGAACCGGCTCTGTTGATTATTGATTTACTTAGGGAAATTCATTACCTTATTGTTGCTGATAAAATTTTCCCCATCGATCTGAAAATTGAAAATCTGAATAATTCAAATTTGAGAGCGAAGCTTAAATATCGGCAACTTAAACCTGAGGACAGGATAATAAATGAGGTCAAGGCAATAACCTATCATGCGGTAGAAATTATCCGCAAAGATGAAGTTTTAATGATCGAAATTGTCTGTGATGTATAAACTTAACTCAATCTGTAATGTTCTTATTTCTTGACACCATAATCACTGTTACGGATTGAAGTAAGGCAAATAAGAATAATTAAAATTTTCGTAAAATTTTGAAAATAGAGAAGTTTAGGAGTCATTGTGGAGAAGATCCTGGTAACAAGTGCATTACCTTATGCTAATGGACCGCTGCATATAGGGCATATAGCCGGAGCGTATTTACCGGCAGATATCTATGTGCGATATAATAAATTACGGGAGAATGATGTAATTTTTATCTGCGGATCGGACGAACATGGAGCGCCAATATCCATTAAAGCGGAAGCTGAGGGCGTTACTCCCAGAGAGATTGTTGATAGATATCATCATAGTATTAAACAAAGTTTTGCTGGTCTGGAAATAGATTTTGATAATTTTTCCGGAACTGCCCGACCCGTCCATTCTGAATTGTCAGCTGAATTTTTTCTCAGTCTCTATAATAAGGGATATGTTATTGAAAAAACGACTGAACAGTGGTATGACCCTGTACAGAAGCGTTTTCTGGCTGACAGATATGTGGAAGGAACTTGTCCCTTCTGCAAGCAGCCTGGAGCCAGGGGGGATCAGTGTGACAATTGTGGAAAATTGATCGATTCCTTAAATTTAATCGATCCTAAAAGCAAGATTTCAGGTGAAACTCCTCAACTGAAAGAAACAACCCACTGGTATCTGGAATTACCTAAATTTGATCAGGAATTAAGGGATTGGCTGGATACGAAAAGTGAATGGAAAGACAATGTCAAGAATTTCATTATGGGCTGGCTGAATGAAGGTTTGAAAGAAAGAGCTATTACGCGTGACATTGACTGGGGAGTACCTGTTCCTCTGGATAATGCTGCTGGAAAAGTACTGTATGTCTGGTTTGAAGCCCCCATCGGGTATATTTCTTCGACCATTGAATGGGCTCAGAAGACCGGTGATCCTGAGAAATGGAAAAAATACTGGTTGGAACCTGATACCAGATTAATCCATTTTCTGGGCAAAGATAATATTCCCTTTCACACAATAATCTGGCCCGCTGTTCTTATGAAACAGGATCTGCCCTATATACTTCCTTATGATGTTCCTGCCAATGAGTATCTTAATCTGGAAGGCAGAAAAATGTCCACTTCCAGGAACTGGACAGTCTGGGTAAACGATTTCCTCAAATATTTCGATGGGGAATATATGCGCTATTATCTGGCAGCAAATGCTCCCGAAAGTAAAGATAGCGATTTTTATTGGAAAGAGTTCCAGAATCAGATCAATAACGATCTGGCTAATGTGCTTGGTAATCTGGCTAATCGAGTTTTTGCTTTTTCCAAAAAATATTTTGAGGGCAGGATCGAAGCTCCCAAACTTTCCGATCTCTCCAAACGGCTTTTAAATGAAGCAGTATCAAAATCTGTTAATATTTCAGACTGCTATAAAAACTACCAGGTCAGAAAGGCTATCAGTTTGATTATGGAACTGGCGCGTAGCGGTAACAAATACTTTGATGAAACTCAGCCCTGGATCACAGTTAAAACCAACAGGATTAAAGCTTTGGAGACATTATACACTTGTTGCGAGTTACTTAGAATAATTTCAGTTGTCTTCTATCCTGTCCTGCCGGCAAGCATGAAAAAGTTACGTAAAATGCTTAATCTGGACCATAAATTTACCTGGAAAGCCATTTCTGAAATAGTAACCGAATACGAGATCGGAGATGTGGTAACCTTGTTCCGTAAAATAGATGACGAAGAGATTGAACTGCAACTGCAAAAACTTAAATCAGAAGACAGAGCAGAATCTTCCATTAATCAGAAGCCGCAGATAGAATTTGATGATTTTACCAGACTGGATTTTAGAATAGTGAAGATACTGGAAGCTGAAGCAATAACAAAATCTAACAAACTTCTAAAACTGCTGATAGATATTGCCGGGGAAAAAAGAACAGTTGTTGCGGGTATAGCCAGATCTTATCAGCCTGAGAAACTGATAAATAGGAAAGTATTGATGTTGATAAATCTCAAACCCAGAAAGGTTATGGGAGTTGAATCTCAGGCAATGATTATGGCGGCACACGATGGGGAAGAGCTGGCAATTTTGGAACCAGACAAAGATGTGCCATCCGGAAGCGAAGTTAATTAAATAATATTTTTCCCAATTTAGTTTAGATACGTTATATTTTTTTTATAACAATATGTTCAGGAATCTCTCGTGCCTATGAAAAAAGAATTAAATTTACTGGAAACTTTCAGTATAGCAGCCGGAGCAATGATCAGTTCTGGATTATTTATTCTGCCGGGACTGGTATATTTCAAATCGGGACCCGCTATAATTCTGGCTTACTTCATTGCAGGTATTCTGGTGATTCCTTCCATGTTCAGTAAAAGTGAACTTGTAACAGCAATGCCTAAAACGGGTGGAGATTATTTCTTCATAAACAGAAGCATGGGAGCTGGTTTTGGTACTCTGGCAGGAATATCCGCCTGGTTGTCACTTGCTTTTAAATCTGCTTTTGCACTGGTTGGTATTGGTGCTTTTGTTTCAATCGTTTATCCCGCTATCACAATATTTGAGATCAAGATAATTGCTGTTATTTTTTGTATTTTTTTTACCTTTATTAATTTAAAAAGTACAAAACAAGCGGGAAGTCTGCAGGCTTTGATGGTTTTAGCACTTCTCTCAATACTATTGCTATATGTAATCAAAGGAATTCCTGCAGTGGATAATCAAAATTTCAACAGATTTATGCAGGGAGACCTGAAAACTCTTTTCATGACTTCTGGAATGATTTTTGTTTCCTATGGAGGTTTAACCAAGATCGTTAGTGTTGCCGAGGAGGTTAAGAATCCTTCCCGAAATTTACCTTTAGCCATGATTCTGGCTTTTACGATTATTACAATCACTTATATTTTAGTTGTATTTGTGACAGTAGGTGTTTTAGGAGATAATCTTTTATTACCTTCTCCTAAAAATTATACATTAACTCCCATCAGTGACGGTGCCAGAGTAATTGCAGGAAATCCCGGTATGATCCTTTTATCTATTGCAGCCTTTCTGGCTTTTTTTTCGACTGCAAATGCTGGAATAATGGCTGCTTCCAGAAATCCTGTTGCCATGAGCCGTGATAATCTGCTTCCTGATTTTTTTTCTCTAACCAGCAAAAATCACGATACTCCGTTTATAGCCATAATAACCACTAGCGCAATTATTGTCCTTGTCATCTTTCTACCTCTGGAAACCCTGGTAAAAACAGCTTCAACAATGAAAATACTCCTGTTTATGTTTGTTAATTTTTCAGTTATCATAATGAGGGAAAGTGGCATTCAGAATTATCGTCCGAAATTTAAAAGTCCACTTTATCCCTGGTTGCAGATTCTGGCAATTCTTGCTTATATTATACTGATAATTTTAATGGGAAAAATCCCCTTGATTATGACTTCAAGCTTTATGATAGCAGGATTAGTCTGGTACTGGTTCTACGGGAGGATAAGGTCAAACCGGACTTCAGCATTACTTCATATAATTCAGAAAATTAAAGATGTGGAATTACGCACACCACTTCTGGAAGATGAACTTAAAGAAATTGTCCGAGTCAGAGATAACATTCATAAGGATAGATTCGACAAGATTATTGAAAATTGCCCCATTCTTGATATAAAGGAAAATATTGATAAAACAGATTTTTTCAAAATGGTAGCTGAAGAACTCTGTAGCTCCATAAATAAAAGTTGTGATTATTTTCTGGAAAAGATGCTTAAAAGAGAAGAGGAAAGCTCTACCGTACTTACCGAGAATCTGGCAATACCTCATATAATTATTGAAGGTGAAAAGAAATTTAATGTTCTTCTGGCTCGTTGTAAAGAAGGAATCTATTTCTCTGAACAAGCTTCCAAAGTGCAGATAGTGTTTGTGATTACCGGAACAAAAGATGAACGCACTTTCCATCTGAGGGCACTTGCTTCAATCGCTCAAATCGTTCAGAATCCCAATTTTGAAAAAAAATGGCTGCAGGCTAAAAATAATGAAGAATTAAGAGATATTATTTTACTGGGTGACAGAATGAGAAACCTTTAAGGTCTGAACTAAGGAATTAATTGCCTAATGAAAATTTATTTAGAAACATACGGTTGTCAGATGAATGTAGCTGACAGTGAACTCATAAGTTCCATCTTAACTGAGAAGAATTTTGACTTAGCGGCCACGATTGACGAAGCTGATATTATTATTTTTAATACCTGTTCTGTCAGGCAGCATGCGGAAGAAAGAGTGATTGGCAGAATTAATAATGAAATGGCGCGTAAGAAAAGCAATGAAAATCTCAAAATTGGGGTTATCGGATGTATGGCTCAGAGATTGGGAGCCAAGATCAAAGATATCAACCAGGCAGTAGATTTTGTTGTAGGAGTTGATCAATATAAAAAACTGCCGGAAATAATTTCAAATTTATTTGAAAAACCTGATTTTATATCTGAAATACATTTTAATAGTGAAGAGATCTATCAAGATATCTATCCAATCCATTCCAGTAAATTTAATGCTTTCATCACTATTATGCGGGGCTGTAACAATTTTTGCTCCTATTGCATTGTTCCCTATACTCGTGGTCGAGAGAGAAGCCGACCTGTAGATGATATAATTTCAGAAATCACTAATATAGGGGAGAAGGGTTTCAAGGATATTACATTGCTGGGGCAAAATGTTAATTCTTATCAATTTAAATCTGTTAATTTTGCCGAATTGCTGAGAAAAGCAAACAAAATTGATACAATTAAAAGAATAAGATTCGTAACTTCTCATCCCAAAGACCTTTCAGATGAGGTGATTGAAGTAATGGCACAATCGGAGAAGATCTGCGAACATCTGCATCTGGCTATGCAGTCAGGTGATGATAAAATTCTGAATAAAATGAATCGGGGATATACTGCCGAACACTATTTCAATATTGTAAAAAAACTTAGAGCAGCTATACCGGAGATAGCTATTACGACTGATGTTATTGCTGGTTTTCCAGGTGAAAGTGAAGAACAGTTCCTCAAAACCTACAAACTTATGGAAAAAATTCGTTTTGACTATGCCTTCACATTTAAATATTCAAACAGATCCGGCACAAAAGCTGCTGAATTTTCTGACCAGGTACCCGAATCGGTGAGATTGGAACGATTACAGAAGCTCATTACACTTCAAGAACAAATAACTTTAAGTAAATATAAAGAGCAGATTGGAAAAGTTAAAGAAATCTATGTTGAAAAAGTCAGTAAAAAGTCTGATCAAGAACTTTCCGGTAAAAGTCGTGATTTTAAGATCACAGTTTTTCCAGGTGATAAAAAATTGATCGGGACATTTGTTAATGTGAAAATAACTTCTGCCACAGGTTGGACCTTAAAAGGAAAGATCATTTAAATTCAAAAAATCATAACTTACCCTAAATCTACAGGCGAAAATCTTTTTAAAGAAATCTTCAAAAGGAAATTACTTTATTCAATTTTTGATAACTTATAATTACAAGACAGTACTGATAATAAAGACAAATAATTTGACAGGAGAGAAGTGTAGCAGATTAGATACCTCAGATTATGAGGTTGCAACAACCTATGATAATATATATTATGTAAACTTTGATATTTAAAGCTAAGCTTTTGGCTGATAAGGCGTTAGCTCAATAAGGAGATTTTATTGTGATAAAGAGTATGACAGGTTACGGGAAGACCATTGTTTCAAATGATCGCTATGAAATAGAAATGGAGATACGTTCTGTTAACAACAGGTATCTAGATTTGAAATTGTCCACTCCCAGAGAACTGAATAAATTTGAAAATGAGATCAGGGTAATATTATCTGATAAAATTAAACGTGGAAAAGTGGATCTTAAAGTAAGGCTCAGGGATTATTTACCTCCCCAGTTGGAGTTAGACAAGGATAAGCTGAAAGCCTATTGGCAGCTTTATCAAGAAGCAGCTGAGCTAATATCCAGTCAGGAGCCGGTTTCTTTAATACAACTTTTAAATGAAAAAAGTATAATCAATATCAAAGAGTCAGATAACGAAGATCTTAAAGAATTTGTACTCAATAATCTGCAGATTGTCATCGCTAAACATCAGGAAATAGCTCTAAAAGAAGGTGAATCGATGTTATCTTTTTTATCGGATTCTATGGATAAATGTATTAAATCATTACATAGCATTAAAAAAATTGTTCCAAAATATAAGGAAATGGTATATAATAAGATCAAGAAAAACATTGAATTGCTGTTGGAAAGTGAATTAGATGATAATGCTATGAAAAGGCTTATGTTGGAAGTGTCCTTATATGTGGAAAAATCTGACATAAATGAAGAGATAGTTAGATTGGAAGATCATTTTAACAAATTCTGTATTTTATTGAAATCTAAAGATATAGCAGTAGGCAAATCGTTGAATTTCATTTTACAGGAAATGAATAGAGAGATCAATACCGTAGGCTCAAAATTCAATTATCTGGAATCTTACGATCATATCCTTTCTATTAAGGAAGAAATTGAAAAATGTCGGGAAATAGTCCAAAATGTCGAATAATAGTCAGGAAAAAATAAAACTTAAATGGACCTCTCACCCATTCATTGATTACCCCCGGAATTCAGCGATTTTAATGATATTTATTATCATACTGGCAATCTCGTTGTGGAGAATAGCTGTAGTATTCTGGGAAATGCCACTATTCTATTATATTGGAGTGACATTCATTCTGGTAAGTCTCATAACTTATTTTATTCCAACAAGATATATATTGAATGATGATAAAATTACAATTTATTACTGGTTCATTAAAATAGAAAAAAAATATTCAGATTTTGGTTGTTATTATCAAGATAAAAAAGGAATTATGCTGGGAACTTTTAAAAAACCAAGAAGGCTTGATCCTTTTCGAGGAACTTCACTTAGGTTCAGTAAAACAAAAAGTGAAAAAGCAGAACTTCTGCAGCTTTTAGAAAAAAAAATAGGAAATAGATATTAAAATGTATGACCAAAAAATCAGTTTTAGAGTTAATAAAGTACTTGAAGAAAGTAAAGCTAAAGGATTAAAAATAAATGATATAAGTACTATTTTGAAAATTGGTAAACACAAAAGAAGCGATCTTAAAGATACACTTTTCAGAATGGTAAAAGAAGGTAGGATCAGCTATAAAAATGGAAAGTATTCCGCTTCCAGGAGTAATGAAGAATATGTTAAGGGTACTTTTGACGCCAGGTCTTTGGCTAAAAACAGATCTTATGCTTTTGTAAATACTCCGGAAGGAGACATATTTGTTTCCAGCGAAGACACTTTAAATGCTTACGACGGTGATATTGTCGAGGCAAAATTGAAAAATAAGGATGATCAAAGAAAATTTGGAATAATTACCAGAATAATTGAAAGAAAAAGATCAAAATTTGTTGGTACATTACAATTTTATGGTAAAAAAGTATATCTTCTTCCAGATAATACCAGGATCCATACAAATTTTAAAGTCGATAAAACAGGGAATGCCACTGACAACGATAAAGTCGTACTTAATATTACAAACTGGGGAAATAAGGAATATAATGCACTTCCATCCGGAAATGTAATTGAAGTATTGGGACCTTCCGGGAATCCTCAAGTAGAAATAATGAGCGTAATTAAACATTACGAGCTGCCTTTAGAATTTCCGGAAAAAGTTCTGGCAGAAACTTCAAATATACTTGAAGTAGATTATGATAAAGTGTTAGATAAACGTATAGATTATAGAGAAATAAGAACAATAACTATTGATCCAATTTCTGCTAAAGACTATGATGATGCAATTTCCTTGGAAAAGAATGATATGGGACTTATATTGTATGTTCATATAGCGGATGTTGCAGATTATGTAAAAAAAGATTCTGAATTATTTTCTGAAGCTGTTAATAGAGGTAATAGTTATTATTTCCCCAAAAAAGTAATACCTATGCTGCCGGAAAAGATTTCCAACAAGTTATGCAGTTTAAGACCCTGGGAAGAAAAACTCACTGTAACTGTAGTTACCCAATTCAATGCTGATTATGAAATCAGGGATCAACAGGTGCATGAAAGCATAATTAAATCCGATGTCAGACTCAACTATGAACAGGTTGATAGATTGTTTGAAGGTGGAGATCATGATATTGAAGATAGTATTGCAGGGATGTTGTTTGAAATGAAAAAGCTTTCCTCTGCCCTATCCCAAAAAAGAATAGCTGCTGGATATCTGAGTTTTAACCTGCCTGAAACTGAGTTTATTTTTGATGAAGATGGTTATATAACTGATTTGAAACGGAGCTCGGAAACAGAATCTCATAAACTGATTGAAAATTTTATGCTGATCGCTAATGAATTTATTGCCCGCAAACTTTCTAAGCATACTACAATTTATCGTATTCATGAACTACCGGATGAAGAAAGGGTGGAAAACCTTAAAAAAATACTTCAGAAATATGACTGTAAAATCCCCAAAGATAATAATTTAAATATAGTATTTCAGAAAATTTTAGCTGATCTGAATTCAAAAGACATGCATAGAGTTTTTGATAAAATGATTTTAAGAAGTCTGAAAAGAGCAAGATATTCAGTTGAGAATTTCGGTCATTTCGGTTTAGCTCTGGATACATATACTCATTTCACATCGCCCATCCGAAGACTTAGTGATTTAATTGTGCATCATCAGGTTAAGGATATGATAAGTTCACGCGGAAATCAATTCAGTGATCAGGAATTATTTGATTTTGCGGAGGCTGCTTCAGACCGGGAAAAAATTGCTGATGATGCTGAGAGAGAAGTTGAGTTTAAAGATAAAATTACTTTTATGAAAAAGAAATTGGGTGAAGAATATGAAGGTATAATAGTTTCCATTAGAAGTACAGCTATAATAGTTGAACTGGATAAATATCCTGTAACCGGATTAATTGAATTAAGCACTCTTAAAGACGATTACTATGAATTTCTGGATGAGTATAAGCAGTTGATCGGAAAAAGAAAAGGAAAAATATTTAAACTGGCAGATAAGTTGAAAGTAAATATCTCAAAAGTTTCTGATGATATTTACCTGCAGCTGATTCAATAATAATTGACATATAATTTAACAATTATTTTATTAAAAAAAATATTCAGGATAAATATGTTCATTTATAATTTGTTTCTAAGTATAATTTACTTCATTTCTCTTCCTGTTTTAATCTTCAAATTCAAGGGTAATGAAAGAAAAGAGAGATTTGGCAGGATAAAGCTGGATTACACCGGAGTTATCTGGATACATGCTGCTTCTGTTGGTGAAGTCAATGCTGTAAAACCATTGATAATAGAGCTGTTAACTAAATTTCCCAGCAGGCATTTTGTGTTATCCACTATGACTTCTACTGGCCAGCAGGCAGCGGAAAATATCAGTCCTAAACTATCAGTATTCTATTTCCCTCTTGATTTTCTTTTACCAATGATAAGAATATTTAATTGGCTTGAACCCGAAATGATCATTCTGGTGGAAACAGAATTATGGCCTAATCTGTTGTTACAGGCAAAGAAAAGAAATATACCAGTTGTGATCGTAAATGGCCGGATATCCGACAGATCCTTTCCTTCTTACCGCAGGTTTCTTTTTTTCTGGAAACCACTCTGGAAAAGCGTAATTGCTGTAAATGCCCAATCTTCTCGAGATGCTGATAGATTCAGGATCTTGAAATTCCGTAATGTCAAAGATACTCAAAACCTGAAATTTTGCCTGAAACTGCCGGAATATGATTCCGATAAAATAAGAGCTGAAATGGGCTATTTAAAAGAAGATTTTATCATTGTCTGGGGAAGCAGCAGGCCCGGTGAAGAAAAACTCTTTAAACAGGTTATTTGCCAGCTTAAAACGCAGATGCCTGACCTCAGGGCTGTTCTGGTTCCGCGACATTTAAGTAGATTAGCTGAAATTAAACAGATATTCAGTGATGTGAAGTACAGTGTGTATTCTGAATCAAATAAGCCCGATTGGCTGGTAATTGTTGATGAAATGAATATTCTTCCAATGTTTTATGCTATATCAGATATTGCCATTATTGGAGGAAGTTTTTATAATTTTGGGGGTCATAATCCACTTGAAGCAGCATTTTATGCCACTCCCATCATTATGGGTAAATATTATCATTCCTGCCGGGATTCAGTCGAAAAACTCATTGAAGAGAAGGCTGTAAAAATTTCAAATCCCCAGGATCTCAGCCATGATATATTAAATCTTTACGAAAATAAAGATGAAACAAAAAAAATGGGTATTAATGCAAAACTGACATTGACAAAGAATTCTGATAGTCTTAAAAAGAACCTGGAAATTTTAGAGAGAATATTTAATTATGATTGAAGCTAAATATTTTAGACGTTATAAAGATGACACAGTAATTTGTGAGTTATGTCCTCATTATTGTAAAATAGAACCTGAAAAAACAGGGCTCTGCAGAGCAAGAAAGAACATCTATGGAATTCTCTATTCTTTAAATTATGGTCAAGCTGTTTCAGTGAATGTAGATCCGATCGAGAAGAAACCTTTATATCATTTTTTTCCAGGCGACAAGATTCTTTCTCTGGGCCCGAATTCCTGCAATTTAAAATGCAGTTTTTGTCAGAATTATACTATCAGCCAGACAGAGGTAGGAACAACAGAAATTACTCCTGAGACATTACTTAAACTTACAAAAATTCATTTCTGTAATTTTGTAGCTTTTACTTATACAGAACCGACCACCTGGTTTGAATATGTTTTAGATGCTTCAAAATTTCTGCAGGAAAATGGTGTAAAAACAGTTATGATAACTAACGGTTACATAAATCCAAAACCCTTAAAAGAGCTACTTCCCTATATCTCAGCCTGGAATATTGATCTCAAAGCAATCCATGATTATTTTTATGTCAAGAACTGCTCGGGCACTCTTGAACCTGTTTTAAAAACTATAAAAACCATTGCTAAGAAGTCTCATCTGGAAATTACCAATTTAATTATTCCGGGAGAAAATGATTCGGGAAGTGAGATAATTGACCTGGTAGATTTTATAGCGGATATCAACCCTAATATACCTTTACATATATCCAGATATTTTCCCAGTTATAAAATGAAAAAACCTCCTACACCCTTGAAAACCCTCTATTTTGCTCGTGATATTGCTCAGAAAAAATTAAATTATGTTTATCTGGGAAATATTGATAATGAGAACAAAACCTTTTGTCCCAGCTGTGGAAAACTTCTGGTTGAAAGAGGGCATGAAACAGTTATAAATGTAATTAATGGAAAATGTCCTATTTGTAATACCGAAATCTATGGTAATTTTGCCTGAAAGACTTAATGATTAAACGTCATCTGCAAATAGTTAAAAAAATTGTTACCAGGGCAGATATCATCCTTGCCGGCATCTTAATGATAACAGCTGTTTTAGCTTTCATTTTAATTTCCAATCCCGATAATAATTCTGAAGTTTACATATACCAGCATAATCAATTATTATATAAATTCAGATTAACTGTTCAGAGACAGATAATTGAGATCGAACCTGGCATTGTGTTGGAAATTAAGGATAAAAAGGTGAGACTTATCAAGTCAACCTGTCAAAATCAAACTTGTGTAAAACAGGGCTGGACCTCTAATCTTCCGATTGTCTGTGTACCCAATGAAATAATCATAGTTATAAAAAGCAGCAAAAAATTAAAAGAGCCCGCACTTATTACAAGTTAAATTCTTTTAGCAATATAAATAGCATTATTTGATTCTGAGATCAAAGGATCTTTTCGAAAGGAACCATAAACTTCAATAATTTTGAAACCTGTTAACCGAAATAAATCCTGCATATAATTCAAATCACATTCTCTCAAGGCTATTTGATTGATATATGTTTCTTTCTGCCCATTTTTATAATACTTAAGATATTTGTCTGTCCAGTATCTGATCATTCGTTTTCTGTCAGTTTTATAAGAAGTGAACATAGATACTGTAGAATCATCTTCAGGATAAAAAGCGGTGTAGAGATGCTTGAATTGGGTAATATCTTCACCTTCACAGATCTTTCTGCCAATATCCATTGCCAAAATTCCATCTTTCCTTAAATGTCTATGAATATTTTTCAGACAGGCGATCTGATCTTTTTCTTTCAACAGCTGCTGAAAGGAAGAATAACTGATAAAAATAAACTTAAATCGATCTTCCAATTGAAAATTGACCATATCAGAGTTCAGAATTGTTAAATTTTTCAGTTGGGCAGATTTATTGGAAAGCATCTTCAGCATTTCAGGCGAATAATCCAGCCCTGTAATCCTGTATCCTGCCTGGGCAAGAGGAATTGTTATTCTTCCGCTACCACAGGCTAATTCCAGGATGGGATCACCAATCTCTTGTGCCAGATCAAGCCAGAGCTCAACATCTTTCTGCTGTTGGGAACAGAAAAGGTCAAATTCCCAATCATAATAATCTGCAAAACTGTCCCAGTTCTTCTTATACTTTTTCATGCAGTGGGAAAAGCTTGTTTTAGAGGAATTTTTTGATTCTGGTTTCGATCAAATCTCTTATTTCATTCAACCTTTTCTCAGTTTCAGCTTCAAATCTCAGCACCAAAACAGGTGTTGTATTGGAGGCACGGCAAAGTCCCCAGCCGTCAGGAAATGTTATCCGCATGCCATCAATGTCATTAACATCATATCCTTCTTTCTGAAAGGAATCACGCACTTTTTCCACAACCTGGAATTTTTCGTCATCGGTGCTTTTAATATGGATTTCCGGAGTGTTGAACATTTTAGGCTGATCGGCTAGAAATGTGCTGACCGGAAGATCAGTTTTAGACATTATCTCAACAAAACGGCAGGAAACATAGATCGCGTCATCAAAGCCCAGGAATCTGTCCTTCAGGAAAATATGGCCACTCATTTCACCGCTGACTTTCAAACCTAATTCCTGCATCTTATCCTTAATATTGGCGTGACCGGTTTTATACATAATGGGATTTCCGCCTTGTTTCTCGATATCATCAAAAAGATTTTTGGAACATTTTACATCAGCAATTATGCTTTCACCTTTATTATCTTTCAGAAAATCTCTGACGATAATATTCAGGATCTGATCACCATATAGCATTTTCCCGTTTTCATCTATGACTCCAATCCGGTCTGCGTCTCCATCCAGCCCAAGACCAACTTCAGCATCAGAATTTTTTACTGCTTTAATGAGATCCTGCATATTTTTCTCTATGGTGGGATCGGGATGATGATTGGGGAAAGTACCGTCAGGCTCACAATACATTTCTTCCACTTCACAACCCAGTCTTCTTAAAATTCTGGGAAGATAAGGTCCCCCTGCGCCGTTACCGGCATCAACTATTACTTTTACAGGTCTTTCCAGTTTAATATTCTGGACTATGTAGTCCATATAGAGTTGATCTATTTGATTATTTGTAGTTAATTTACCGTTACCGGAAACAAATTCGCCTTTCTGAATAGTCTTCAGCAGCTGCTGTATCTGATCTCCGTAAAAACTCTGTAATCCCAGATTGAGTTTGATCCCATTGTATTCGGAAGGATTATGACTGGCGGTGATCATGATACCAGCGTCAGTTTTGAGTTTCCAGATTGAGTAATACAATACGGGTGTAGCCATTATACCTACATCGATAACATCTATTCCTGTTTCCAGCAAACCTTTAATAAACTTGTTTTTAAAGCGGGGTGTGCTGAGTCTGGCATCGCCTGCAATAACAGCATTTTTCAATCCTTTTTTCTTTAAAATCGTGCCAAATCCTTTTCCAATTAAATATAAAGATTCATCTGTAAGATCTTTATCAACAATTCCACGAATATCGTAAGCTCTAAAAATTTGCGGATTTACCATTTTGACTCCTTATTTTTTATCTGAATTGTGTGAAATAATTTTCGGAATGATCTTTTGTAGTGCTCTTGCCCTGTGGCTGATCGTGTTTTTTTCTTTATCCGACATTTCGGCATAGGTCCTGCCTGTTTCCTGGGCTCTGAAGATACTGTCATAACCAAATCCCCGGTCGCCTATTTCTTGTTCTGTTATTTCACCTTCAACAATTCCTTCTGTTGTAGCTATCACTTTACCGGGAAAAGCAAAAGCAACAACTGTTTTAAATTGAGCTTTTCGGTTAGTAATTCCTTTCATTTCGGAAAGCAATTTAACTCTATTATCTTTATAGCTGCAGTTTTCACCGGCATATCTGGAGGAATAAACTCCGGGAGCACCCTTCAGGGCTTCCACAAAAAGGCCTGTATCGTCTGCTATAGTAGGGATTCCGGAAAATTCTGCTGATTCTAGTGCTTTTTTTTCAGCATTTCCTGCCAGAGTGTCTTTATTTTCAATAACTTCCGGCAAATCGGGAAAATTATTGTAAGTGAGGATCTCCAGGCTAAGCCCGCAGAGAATTTCTTCTATCTCACTGATTTTATCTCTGTTCCTGGTGGCAAGCAGCAGCTTCATTTTCTTAAATTACTGATCCATCTCTGGATCTTTTTTAGAAAATTCCGGTCCAGAAACTTTTCGGCAGTAGAAGTTACTTTACTCAGCAATTCAAGTACATTTTCTTCCCCACTCCAATTGTCGATGATGATCTGTTTATCAACTTCATTCAGGATCAGATTAAGTCCGTAAACTACCAGCACAAGATCGTCAATATATCCTATGAAGGGAATGAAATCCGGTATTATATCGATGGGTAACATGACATAAGCGATAATTCCACCGACAAACATTTTTTGCGAGGAAGTTACTCTTTTATCTGCTGCAAGCCGCAGCAGAAGAATAAAAAAGTCAGGAAGTGCCAGCAGATAACCGGTAAATTTATTGCCATATTCACCGGCAAAACCGGTAACAAATCTGTTGATGCGTTTTCGTAAAATCTCATAAAATTTTAGTTTTAAATCATCAATTTGATCATCGGCTACTAAAATTTCCTTTTCGGCTTCTGTTTTTATTTCGGGTGTTTGTTTCATGGATACCTCCAGATCATTTCAGATCATTAATCAAAGCAGCAGTTTTATTAACTTTTATTTTTATCTCTTCAAATTTATCTCTTTCTTTTTCAACGATTTGTTCAGGTGCATTTGTTAAGAATTTCTCATTATGCAATTTAGAGTTAATGACCTGAAGTTCCTTCTCAAGTTTGGAATATTGTTTCAGCAGTTTTTCTTTTTCTTTGGAAAGGTCTATCAAACCTTCCAGAGGAAGATAGATCTCTATATTCTGAACTACAGAAGCAATGCTGGAAGCAGGTTTAGTTAGGTTTGTGGAAAGGTTCAGGTTCTTAACCCTGGCAAGTTTAGTAAAATAATTTCCATAAATTTTAAAAAGCTCAATTTGTTCATTATCAGCTAATTTAATAGCTATATCGATCTCTTTTCCAGGATTGAGATTAACCTGTTTTCTTAAATTTCTGATAGCAACAATAGCATTTTGGATCAGTAACATGTCTTTATCAATATTCTCTTCGATTTTTTGGGGATCTGATTGAGGAAAATCGGCTATGATGATGCTTTCACTTTTTAAGGGGAAATGAGTTTTGATCCCCTGCCAGATCTCCTCGGAAATAAAAGGCATAAAGGGTTGAAGCAGTCGCATGGAAGTCTGAAAAACATCCAGTAGAACATATTTGGCAGTCAATTGACCCTCTATGTCATTCTGGTTATAAATCCGGTCTTTTGATAATTCCAGATACCAGCTGCAGAATTCTTTCCAGATGAAATCCATCAGGATAGAAGCAGCATCATTCATTCGCAGATTTTCCAGATGTTTTGTCACTTCCATAATAACCTGATTTAATCTGCTGTAAATCCATTTATCAGCTAATTCCATCTGATCGGGATTCAGTCCAGAATTTATAATTGAGCTGGGGATATCGCCAATTTGTTCTACATTCATCATTATGAATCTGTAAGCGTTCCAGATTTTATTGGCAAAATTCCTGCCAGTTTCCAGAATTGAATTGGAATAACAACTGTCCTGTCCTTTGGGTGTATTGAATATCATGCTGAAACGGAGGGCATCTGCGCCGTATTCCTCAATAATGTGGATAGGGTCAGGTGAATTTCCCAGTGACTTGCTCATTTTTTTACCCTCATCATCCAGAACCATACCATGAAGAAGTACGGTATCGAAGGGAATCTTGTCCATAAACTCAAGTGTACTCATAATCATTCTGGCGACCCAGAGATAGATAATTCCCGGTTCAGTGATCAGCAGATTTGTCGGCAGAAAGTATTCCAATTCCGGAGTTTTTCGAGGCCAGCCCATGGTGCTGAAAGGCCATAGCCAGCTGCTGAACCAGGTATCCAGCACATCTTCGTCCTGTCTGAATTTATCATTTCCGCAGTCAGGACAAATATCAGGAGCTTCCTTTGCTACAATCAGTTTATGGCATGATTCACAATAATAAGCCGGAATTCTGTGTCCCCACCAGATCTGTCGGGAAATACACCAGTCCCGGACATTTTCCATCCAGTGATAGTAGACTTTCGTCCAGCGTTCAGGCTGGAATTTAATATTTCCAGTTTTAACAACTTCAATAGCTCTTTTAGCCAGTGGTTTCATTTTAACGAACCATTGATCGGAAAGATATGGCTCGATAACGGTATCGCAGCGGTAGCACTGTCCTACAGAGTGATCATGATCCTCAATAAAATCTATCAACTGCTTTTCTTCCAGCATTTTGACTATTTTTATGCGACAATCAAAGCGATTTAGCCCGTTAAATTCTTTTCCGGCTGTTTTGTTCATAATGCCATGTTCATCCATAATCAGCAATTGATCCAGATTATGCCGCAAGCCCACCTCATAATCATTAGGATCATGCGCAGGTGTGATCTTAACACATCCACTACCGAATTCCATATCCACATAATCATCAGCAATAATGGGGATTTCGCGATCGGTCAAAGGCAGCTTCACGGTTTTTCCAATCAGATCTTTATACCTGTCATCATTGGGATTAACTGCCAGAGCTGTATCTCCCAGCAAGGTTTCGGGACGGGTGGTAGCGACCGTTAAATAATCAATTTTTTTGGAATTAACGATACAGGGAATTGCTAGTGGGTATTTTATATGCCAGAGATGGCCGGCTGATTGCTCATATTCTACTTCGTCATTCGCCAGAGCGGTAACACAGCGTGGGCACCAGTTAATGATACGTTTTCCTTTATAGATCAAACCTTTGTCATAGAGGCTGATAAAAACTTCCTGCACTGCATCTGAAAGGCCTTCATCCATAGTAAATCGCTGTCTGGTCCAGTCACAGGAACAACCGAGTTGTTTTAACTGTTCTATGATCCTGTTGCCCTTTTCTTCTTTCCATTTCCAGACTCTGTCAATCAAAGCTTCTCTGCCAATATCGTGTCTGGTTTTTCCTTCTTTGGCCAGTTCTCTTTCGACAACATTCTGAGTTGCAATTCCGGCATGATCCACACCCGGGATCCAGAGGGTGGGTATACCGGTCATCCTTTTGTATCTTATCATTACATCCTGCAAGGTGTTGTTAAGAACGTGACCCATATGCAAAATTCCAGTTACATTGGGCGGCGGGATGAGAATGGTATAGGGTTTGGAATCAAGATCGATATCGGGTGTGAAATAACCCTTATCGAGCCAGAATCTGTACCATTTTTTTTCAATTTTTTGTGGTTCATAATTTTTATTTATTTCCATAATTAACCTCTTAATTATAATTAATTATAATTTTTTAAAAGCTCTTTTTTTGTCCAAGTAATTTATAGAATCGGT